>NZ_MLYQ01000083.1:0-47975 GCF_001866725.1 Bacillus sp. MUM 13 | reverse complement strand
TACTGCAGATTAAAAAATAAACTAAAAGTAAGATATAAAAAATTTAAAGAAATACTTGAAAAGCGCTTACATTAACTATATAATTCAAATAAATCGATTTACTAAACCGGTTTATAAAAATGCAAAGGGGCAGATCAAATGAGCAATATTATTGTTCCGCTGAATGCATTTGAACAGTCAGATGTACAGAAGCTGGGACAGCAAGCTTTTATTGAATTTATTGCTGATGCAGGAGCAGATGGAGTGGAAATACGCAGAGAGTTATTGAATTTTGAAAAAGAACCACCTTTAAAAGAACTCCAGCAGGTAATAAACAAAAGAAAGCTGATTGCTGTTTATTCAGCTCCAACTTACTTATGGAATGAAGATCAGATGTTAAATAAGGAACTTTTGACACAAGTATTTAACGAAGCAGCTGACTTGAATGCAAAATTTTTAAAGGTTTCGCTGGGGCGTTTTAAACCAAGTACATCAGATTTTCAAAAATTAAATGAAGTGGCGTCAAAGTATAGTCCAATTCAACTGCTTATCGAAAATGATCAAACCCTTTATGGAGGGAGAAAGGATTTGTTAGTCCATTTTTTTGAAAGCGCTTCTCAATATAATGTTCCTGTCAGAATGACATTTGATACAGGAAATTGGCGTTACACGGGAGAAGATGCCGAAGCCGCGTTTAACGAGCTAGCCCCGTATGTGTCTTATCTGCATCTTAAATCGGTTGCAGAAAGAAATGGAATGCTGATAGCGGAACCAATTTCTTTGGAAGGAAAAGAATATTGGAATATCTTAAGGCAATTACCGCAAGACGTACCCATTGCCCTTGAATTTCCCATACAGCCAAAAGAAAGAACGAAGGTTTATGTAGATTTTATGAAAAAATCCAACAAAGAAAGCTGGTCATTAGCATGAAGGAATTAGATGTAGTTACCTTTGGAGAAGCTATGGCGATGTTTATAGCGGCAGAAAAAGGCCCATTGCATGAAGTAAAACAGTTTAATCGTGAACTGGCAGGAGCTGAGACAAATGTAGCTATAGGGCTTGCAAAGCTCGGCCTTCGTGCAGGATGGGCAAGCAAGGTGGGAAGAGATGCCTTCGGGGACTTTATCATTCAGAGGCTTAATAGTGAAAGCGTTGACATCAGCCGTGTACTGGCAGATAAAGATCATCCAACTGGATTTCAGATTAAATCCAAGGTTGATAAGGGAGATCCGGAAGTTCAATATTTTAGAAAAGGCTCTGCTGCCAGTTTTCTGGAAAAGTCCGACTTTTCCGAAGAGTACTTTAGCAAAGCCAGGCATTTGCATTTGACTGGAATACCGTTAGCCATATCACTAAGCGCCAGGGAATTTTCACATGAAGCTTTATCTTTTATGAAAAAAGAGAAAAATACCATTTCCTTTGATCCTAATCTTCGTCCTGGTTTGTGGAATTCAAAGCAGGAAATGATTGAAGAAATAAATAGGATGGCCGTACAAGCGGATTACTTTCTTCCGGGAATTGAAGAAGGGGAAGTATTGACAGGATTCAAGGATCCCTGCGATATTGCAAGCTTTTACTTAGAAAAAGGCGTTAAGCTTGTTGTCATTAAATTAGGCGAAAATGGGGCCTATTATGAATCACTGAAAGAAAAAGGGACCATCCCATCTTTCAAGGCTGATAAGGTGATAGATACAGTGGGTGCGGGAGATGGGTTTGCAGTCGGTGTAATTAGCGGCATTTTAGAAAATCTATCTGTTTATGAATCTGTATTAAGAGGCAATGCAATTGGCTCGCTTGCTGTGCAATCTCCTGGTGATAATGACGGATATCCCACAAAGGATGAGCTGCAGGATTTATTAAATAATTCATTAATAGGAGGAAGATGAAATGATGCAAAAACAGACTCTTTCTAAAAAAAGATGGCTGCGCCTTATTCCGATTGCTTTTATTACATACAGCCTGGCTTATTTGGATAGGGCCAATTATGGCTTCGGAGCTGCCTCTGGCCTGGCAGCAGATTTGCATATCACCCCAGGCATCTCGTCTTTATTGGGTTCTCTGTTTTTTCTGGGATATTTCTTTTTCCAGGTCCCAGGTGCCTATTATGCTGATAATAAAAGTGCAAAAAAACTTATCTTTTGGTCATTAATTTTATGGGGCGGATTAGCAACCGCAACAGGACTCATAACAAATATTAAGCTCTTATTCGGAATCCGTTTTATGCTGGGAGTGGTGGAAAGTGCGGTAATGCCTTCCATGCTCATATTTTTAAGCCATTGGTTTACAAAAGCAGAAAGATCGCGTGCTAATACGTTTTTGATTTTGGGTAATCCTGCAACTGTTTTATGGATGAGTATCTTATCCGGATATTTACTAAATTCCTTTGGCTGGAGATGGATGTTCATCTTCGAAGGGTTTCCAGCAATGATTTGGGCTTTTATATGGTGGAAGGTTGTCCAGGATGATCCGAAAGATGCAAAGTGGCTTTCAAGCCAAGAAAAACTGCACCTTGAAGAGGAGCTGTTAAAAGAACAGCAGGGAATGCAGGAAGTTAAAAATTACCGTGATGCATTCAAATCAAAAACGGTGATACTGCTCAGTCTGCAATATGCTTTGTGGAGCATTGGTGTTTATGGTTTTGTTATGTGGCTGCCGTCCATCATTAAAGCGGCTCCCAATATGGATATCGTCACAACCGGCTGGTTATCATCCATTCCTTATATCCTGGCTGTGTTATTAATGCTTGGAACATCTTATTTCTCTGACAAAACACTTAATCGCAAAGCTTTTGTATGGCCATTTTTATTAATCGGGGCAATTGCGTTTTATGGTTCTTATCTCATCGGAACAAGCAACTTCTGGCTTTCATTTATATTATTAATAATTGCAGGAGGTGCCATGTACGCTCCTTATGGCCCGTTTTTTGCCATCATTCCTGAAATTCTTCCGAGGAATGTTGCCGGAGGTGCTATGGCTTTAATCAACAGCATGGGTGCATTAGGCTCATTTCTTGGTTCTTATATTGTGGGATTTCTTAATGGAAGAACCGGGGGATTCGGAGCATCATATGTCTTTATGGCCGGCTCCTTGTTTTTATCGGCTTTGCTGACTATCTGGGCACTAAGGGAAGCTAAAACACCCTCAAAGAAGAAGGATTTTAAAGTAAGCGCTTAATATAAGCGATGCTGCAATATTTAAAATCAATAAGGAGGCGCAAGAAATGGGAGCAGAGGAAATACGTAAAAGAGCAGTAGTAGCAGTTATAAGAGGTGCTAAAACCGAAACCATTTTACCGATAGCTTCAGCATTGGAGGCTGGGGGAGTTACGGCTCTGGAAATCACAATGGAAATACCAAAAGCACTAAAAATAATTGAAAAGCTTTGTGAGGAATTCGGCAATAAGCTGCTGATAGGAGCGGGTACAGTCCTTGATGCTTATACAGCCAGAGAAGCCATTATGGCAGGGTCGCAATTTGTCTTTTCTCCTTCTTTAAAAAAAGAAACGATTGAAATGGCAAAAAGGTATGGAGTGATCAGTGTGCCAGGTGCATTTACTCCAACGGAAATTCTTAGCGCCTATGAATATGGGGCCGATTTAGTTAAGGTTTTCCCCGCAAATGTTGGGGGGCCAGAATATTTAAAGAGCCTTGCAGGCCCGCTTCCGCATATCCCGCTGATGCCTACAGGAGGGATAAATCTCCAAAATGCAAGTGAATTCATCAAAGCCGGGGCAGCTGCAATTGGAGCCGGCAGCACATTAGTGGATCCAAAAAATGAGATGACCGATAGATACTTAGAACAAATTTGCCTGAATGCCAAGAGATTTATGCAGGCTGCAAAAAGTGAACCAATTTTTCAGGAAGCTCCTCTAACTTAGGTTTCAATTTTTTAGTATCTTACTTTTTATGTCCGTTTTGCCGGTCAAGCCAGGAAAACGAGACAATTACCGGAATAAGTAAAAAGTGAAACTTCCAATGCGGGGGTTTCACTGCCGGTCAAAGTGGGATAAAATGTAACCAGGGATTAATGGAAGAGGAAGATGCAATGAAAAAATCTACCATGGCCGATGTTGCCAAAGAAGCTGGTGTTTCCAAAAGCACTGTTTCACAGTTTTTAAATAAGCGCTATGAATATATGGGAACTGAAACAAAGAAAAAAATTGAGCTGGCTATTGAAAAATTAGACTATCAGCCTAATTATTTAGCAAGGAGTCTCAAACAAAAAAGAACGTCTATGATCGGAATTATTGTTGCGAATATTGTACATCGTTTTTCTACGGAAGTGAGCCGTTCGATTGAAGATTATTTTCATGTACATGATATCCATGCAATAGTATGCAATGCAGATGATGATCCGGTAAAAGAAAAAAATTATATAGAAATGCTGCGCGCAAAACAAGTGGATGGGCTGATTATCTTTCCTACTGGACAAAATGCCGATCTTTACAAAACGATGGAGAAAGAAAGCTACCCGGTAGTCTTTATGGATAGATCAGCAGGAGAAATTAATGTGCCGGCTATTGTGACAGATAACAAAAAATCCTCGTATGAAGCAATCAGGCATTTTATACAAAGCGGACACCTTAAAATAGCTACAGCCTTTCAGCCATTAACAATCAGCCCGAGAATAGAGCGGCTGGCTGGTTATAAACAAGCCTTACTGGAAGCAGATATTGCTATTAAAGATGAATATATAATAAATGCTCCAGTACAGGAACTTAAGAAACATTTATCTCTAATGTTTGATCTGCCAGAACCGCCGACAGCTTTATTTGCCGGCAATGATTTAGTTTTCCTTGAAGTGCTTGAATTCCTTCAGGAAAGACGTATTAAAATAGGAAAGGATTTATCACTCATTGTTTTTGATAATATTCCATTTGCCCATTTGGCAGATCCTCCAGTAACAACAATTGCCCAGCCTGCTTATGAAATGGGAAAAAAGGCTGCAGAAATATTATATAAACAGATTAATAAGGAAGATGTAGATTCTGAAACCGTCATTTTCCCAAGCAACATTATATGGAGGGAATCATCTAAATAGGCAAATGATAGCATTTGCCTGTTTAGGAGCTTTAGGAACCTCCCTGCCTTTTTACTAAACCGGTTTACTTTAAAATCAAAGGGGTTATTGATAATGAAACTGCAACTGGCTTTAGACAGACTAACCATCCAGGAAGCTATCCGAATTACCAGGTTAGCAGAGGATTATGTCGATTGGATCGAGGTTGGCACATCTTTAATTAAGGAATTTGGAATGAACAGTGTAAAACAGCTGAAAGAAGCTTTCCCCCAGAAAATCATTGTTGCAGACTGTAAAACCATAGATAATGCCAGATATGAGTTTGAAATGTGTTTTGAGGCAGGTGCGGATGTGGCTACTGTAATGGGAGTATCGCCGCTGGTTACCCTTGATGCCTGCTTTGATGCAGCTGGAAAAATGAACAAGAGTGTAATGATTGACCTATTAAATACTTCCGCAGAACAAAAAGCAAATTTGATGAAATATCAAGATGGGATCTTCTGTCATCATACGAGCCGGGATGAGCTGGAAGAAGGCGCCATCATAAATCAGCGGCCACAGCTTGCAGAGTCTTCTGCTGTTACAATTGCTGCTGCAGGCGGCATTACCCCCGACTCGCTGCCAGCCTTAATGAGAAATCTGAATCCAGCAGTGGCCATTATTGGTTCTGCCATAACCAAGGCAGAAGATCCCGCAGCTGCTGCAAGACAGTTCAAACGCATTATTGAATCAATGGAGGGTAATGGAAATGAATAAAACAACTATCATATTAAATGAAATGGATGGAGTGCTTACACAGGTTGATCAGCATAATTTATCTGAAATTGCCCAACTATTAAAGCGCTCGAACCGGATTTTTGTCATTGGCGAAGGACGTTCGGGATTAATGGCAAAATCGTTTGCCATGAGATTAATGCATTTAGGCGCTTCTGCTTTTGTTGTTGGAGAAACGATTACACCTTCCATTGGTACAGGAGATACACTTGTAGCCGTTTCCGGTTCAGGCACTACTAAAAGTGTAGTATGGACTGCCGAAAAAGCAAAATCAATAAACTGCGAGGTTGTTGGCATATCAACCGAAAAAGAATCAGGATTAGGGTTATCTTCAAGCTATCTTGTCCATATCCCAGCTGCGACTAAATTCCGCCGTGAAGGTGAAACCGAAACCATACAGCCTCTTGGTTCATTGTTTGATCAATGTGCTCATATTGTGTTTGATACCATTTGCCTTTTGTATGCAGAATTAAATCACGTCGATAACAGTCAGGCTTTTAAA
Organism: Bacillus sp. MUM 13; assembly: GCF_001866725.1. Lineage (NCBI taxonomy): Bacteria > Bacillati > Bacillota > Bacilli > Caryophanales > Bacillaceae > Bacillus > Bacillus sp. MUM 13. Next base: position 41,701 of record NZ_MLYQ01000083.1, on the reverse strand, counting down.
CAGCACAGCAATTTGGAATAAAGGTTTTACATGATTAATATAAACGGGTTACAGGAGGGATGGAAATCATTCCTCTTTTTAAATTTTCAAGTCCATTTTCAGCTGTCCATCACTAATAGCCAGAGTGAAAACAATTTTAAAAGGAAAAAGAAAATATGAATCAGATGAATTAATTCTGGCAATGGTTTTTTTAAATAAATTTAGAGATAACAATCCATAGATAAAAGAGTTATTTAAATAGAAGAGTAAGTATTAAACTCACCAAAGGGCTTGTGAAAGGTGGGGGAGGTTCTCCGTTTTATTATCTTCGAAAAGATGAGATTCCAGCGCACGCCCCGCGGAAAGCGGAGCATCCTGTAGCGGAAATCAACCCCTTTTTTCCATAGCAAGAAAGTTTACGAAAACAGCCTAATTTTAAAAAAAGGAGGGCCTAGAATGGAAAACAGATGAAACGAAAGCTCTTGACAAATAAGGGATTGTAAATAGTAAAAAGTAAGGAATACTATTAAAAAAAGAACCAAGCCTGTGTACAAGTGTATGGTCATCTTCTAGAAAAATCAGAAGAATACGGTCTAGAACGATAAAATCCTACTTCCCTAAGTATGACAGGAAGTAGGATTTTTCGATTTTAATACCCTTAGTACAATAATTAAATCAAAACTTGAAGTAGTCTGGGGAAATCGCATAATGTAATTATGTTAAAAATACTTAAGGTGCGCCAACGCTTTATGATTCTATCAACTTCTTACCAGACCATGAGGATCGATAACGAATTTTTTTGATGCCCCGTTATCAAATTCCGCATAGCCGCTCGGTGCTTCATCCAAAGAGATTAATGTCGCGTTAACCGCTTTGGCGATCTGCGCCCTGCCGCTCAAAATGGAATTCATCAGTTCCCTGTGATAGCTCATGACAGGTGTCTGCCCGGTAACAAATGTATGAGCCTTTGCCCAGCCTAAACCCAAACGAATCTTTAAGGTTCCATGTTTGGCATCATCGTCAACCGCTCCCGGGTCTCCCGTTACATACAGTCCGGGAATTCCAAGTCTTCCGCCTGCTCTAGTGACATCCATTATAGAGTTCAATACGGCAGCTGGAGCCTCCTCGCCTGATCCTGCACCATGTCCATGTGCTTCGAAACCGACACAGTCCACAGCACAGTCCACTTCAGGTGCTCCCAGCAGCTGATCAATCTGCTCACCAAGATTGGCATGTTCACGTAAATTGACGGTTTCACAGCCAAAGCTGCGGGCCTGGGCCAAACGTTCTTCTATCAGATCCCCTACAATCACTCTGGATGCCCCTAATAGCTGGGCGGAATGGGCTGCTGCTAATCCAACAGGGCCGGCACCTGCTATGTAAACCGTAGATCCTGTCTTTACTCCAGCAGAAACCGCACCATGATAGCCTGTCGGGAATATATCAGACAGCATGGTCAAATCCAGGATCTTTTCCATAGCCTGATCTTTATCCGGAAACTTCAACAGCTGGAAATCTGCATATGGGACCATTACATATTCTGATTGTCCGCCAACCCAGCCTCCCATATCTACATATCCATAGGCTGAACCTGCCCGGTCCGGATTCACATTTTCACATACATGGGTATTCCGTTCTTTACAGCTTCTACAGCGTCCGCAAGCAATGTTAAAAGGAACAGAAACTAAATCTCCCTTTTTAATGAATTCAACATCACTTCCTACCTCAATTACTTCTCCCGTGATTTCATGGCCTAGTACCAAGCCGCTTGGTGCTGTCGTTCTTCCCCTAACCATGTGCTGGTCGCTTCCACAGATGTTTGTTGTAACGACCTTTAAAATAACACCATGATTACACTTCCTGCCCACGTTTAACGGGTTCACTCCGGGGCCGTCCTGCAGAACCAAATCCGGATAGCTTATATCCCTTACTCCCACCTCTCCTGGTTTCACATAGACTACCGCACGATTTCCAGCCATACAAAATCACACTCCCAAAATGTATTGGTAAAGCCACATTTGTAAACGCTATCATGTAGTCCCTATTATACTATTTATTTAGAGTTTATCAAATTAGAAGGTTTAGAACTGAATTGAGACATAGTCTATCATTTTAGGAGGAATTTAGAGTTTATATCAATAAAAAGGACCGTACATATTATCCATATCAAATATGTACGGTCCTTTTACTAAACAAAAATAATATGGCCCTGATATTGGCAGTTATTGATTTAAAGTACCTATTATTTGGTTGTCTTGCAGCCTTTGTTTTTTAGCTTTCCGAAAGTGGAACAATTCACAGAACGTTGGTATGGCAATCATCCCAGGCAAATTATCAAGCTTGCTGGCTTAAGCTTAAAAGAAAATACATCGGGCAAGCACAAAGGAAAAACGACCATCACAAAAAGAGGGCGGAAGAAACTGAGAGCTCTGTTCTTCAGGGTTTGTATGATTTTCTTTGCCAAGAATTCCGCATTTAAGGCGTTATATGCTTACTCAACGTCCAGACAATCCTTTAAAGAAGATGCAGTCTCTAATCGCTTTATGTAATAAACTGATTCGAATTTTCTTTAGTATAGGTAAAAAGCAATTTGTATTTAATGAAGAAAAGATGTTAAAGGACATCCCTCATTTGGCAGTAACAAAGAAGATGGAAATGGCAGATTAACTTTGGTATAGATTAGATAAGTAGTAGTTCTTGATTTTATAGTTTTGGAGACATTTGAAGCACGGATTAGTCGGCAAAGCACTAAATTACGGCTTGGACCCTATAATAAGTTAAAATAAAAAGTGGCTTATTTCTTATTAGAAGCGTAGATAGGAGGCGTGTTATGAAGAATAAACGGAATATAGTATTGTTTATTGCTCAAAGTCTGGATGGGTATATTGCAACAAAAGAAGACTCATTAGATTGGTTATTTAAGGTTGATGGTGAAGGGGATAATGGCTACTCGGAATTTTTTGAAACGATTGACACAATCTTAATTGGAAAAAGAACATATGATTGGATAATGAAATACGAAAAAGGTCAATTCCCATATAAAAATAAAGATTGTTACGTTTTTTCTAGGTCCCAATTTGAAGATACAAATGATGTTAAATTTGTAAATGAAGGCATTGTTAACTTTACTAATAACTTAAAAAAAGAAGAAGGAAAAAATATTTGGATAGTTGGTGGTGGAGACTTATTACATACGTTTTTAAAAGAAAAATTAGTCGATGAACTGTTTTTGACAATTGCTCCATCTATTATTGGTGAAGGAATTCCTTTATTTAAAGCTGGTGATTATCAGCTTGACCTATATCTAAAAGGAACCAGAACCTTTAATCAATTTGTTGAATTGCATTATATAGTAAAAAAATGACCAAAAATACTCTAAATCTGTAAGGTGTGATGCTTTAAGATTGCAACTCGTATTAATAAAGACTTTGGAAAAATAGCCTATCATCTAACGAAAACCATATAATCGTCTAAAATCAATTGGGAAATATGGAAAACCCATTAATCCATCGGAAACATACAAGAGCCTTCATAAGAATAATTTCAAAACATATAAAATTGCTGGTTTGTATTTATTTCCACTAGGAGATACACAAACAAGCAATGCTATGAACTTCAGTCAGAGGGGAAAAGGTGGAGATTACATCAAAGTCTTACCTATTGCTATGAAAGTAACTGAGTGCGTTTGTTAAGAAGATTGAGCTGATTTCGGCAACCTATTTTGTTTTATCCATACCAAATGCAGGCGGCTTTAATTTTATAATTAATATCATAATGCTATAATAATTCTGTTAAGTAAACCAAATATATTACAGGAGATTTTTAAATGAATCATAATACTAACATTAATATTGGCGGGCTAGACTTTGGCTGGGATTTAGATAAAGGGAAATTTATTTTTGAGGGAGAAGACGCGGTCTTATTTTGGATTTCAAGTGCAATGAAAACCTTTTTTGATACCATTGAGGAAATTTCGGGAGAAGAGGCTACACAACTTGTATTTGAGACTACTGGTTATCGCCAGGGGCTTGTGGTTGGTGAATATTTTGAAAAGATGAAGCAATTAAGCGTAATTGAAGCAGCAAAAAGGATTACCAATACATATGCGTCAGCAGGATGGGGAAGAACAGAAATCAGGGAACTTGATTTTCAATCCAAAACGCTTATTGCTGAGATTAAAGACAGCTGGGAATATAAGATTAACTTAGCTCAGGGGAAAAAACAGAGCGGTTTATATTTAGCGGCTCATTATGCGGGGATTTTCACTGGTTTATTTGGTACGAGAATCTGGTACAGAATTGTGCAAGACCAACTGGAGGGGCATGAATACAGCATAATTGAATATTACCCATCCGATATAAAAGTATCAGATAATATCCATGAATTATCGAGGAAGAAAGAATCAGAACAGATAAAGCAGCTTGAAGTAATGGTCGAACAAAAGACCAAGGAATTAAGGGATTTAGTTAAACAATTATCTTCACCGGTTATCCCTGTATTAGAAGGGATTGTGGTTGTTCCTCTTCTTGGGAAATATGATGAAGAACGATCTGAAGATTTAATAGCTAATACTCTGTTTAACCTCCCTCAACACCAAGCAAACTTTTTAGTACTAGATCTAACTGGTTTAGATATGGAAGTAAGTCAGTATACTGCCAACTTTATCGAAAAAATTGGAGCAGCTGCTTCTTTAATTGGTATTAAGACTATATTGGTAGGGATTTCTGCAGAATTGGGAATCACCCTAACTCAATCCGGAATTAACCTTTCAAAATTTGAATGCTTCAGAACCCTCCAGCATGGGATTCATCATGCTTTAGCTGAGGCAGGAAAATCTATTGTATAAAGTAATTAAGACAAGTGGAAACCTCTTGTTGCTTGTGGAGAAAGCCCTTATTTTTTTCTCCACAAGCTTTTTTATTCTGACTGTCTAAGGTGAGTTAGTGTGACGGTAAATGGAAAGAAGGCCAATCGAAGAACCGGCAAAAATAATGCTCTAGAAATATTACCAGATATTTTAAATAAATCGTTAGAATTAACACAATGAGTATATAGCTTAGTAAAGAATTGAACTTTGTCTATTAGATATTTACTTACAGTGTTTAGAGAAATCCCAAGTTTTTTCGCAATTTGCCTTTGGGATAGCCCTTCAACCTCTTTTTAAGAATTTGATATTGTAGAATGCGCCATTTTGATCATCCTGTTCTTTCTCCTCAAATGTAGGAAGTTTGGTCACTTCCAATCATAAGAGAGCTTAATAAAATTGGGAGAATCAGCTTGACCTGCAGAATTTCCTTTTAATCTATCTCCACAAGTGAACGAACCCTCACCCATTGGTACATTCAATGTTTCCTTTAGATGAAAAATATTAGGTACCGCTAAAGAGTGTCCTAAATCCTTATACTCTAAAAGACTATATTTATATCTATACTGGTGCTGCTTCAAGATATTTATATTTCAACACATGCATCGTAGGTATTACACACATTGTCCCTTTGACCTGAAATATATAATATATCAGCATGGTCATTTTCAATTTTTTATTGTTTGCTAATACCAGTCTCTTTTTATAAGTCGTAATATGCCGCTGATGCTCAAAAAAATGTTGTTATGAACCCTGATTAAAAGGCAATGATGTTTGACGGAAATTAAGCGATTAGCTGAGCAAAACTCGTAAAATAGGAAGCAGCTATTGGCTTGGATATTCACATCTTCCCACTTGTATAGATTTCTTTTTTTTGTCAAGTGAATATATAAGTGCAGACCCGAGTAGTACGTACAAAGTAATAAAGATTAAAATAAAAAAATTACCTTGACCTGAAACTGGTTCCATAAATTATGGTAAATACATAAAGGTTGTAAGCCTTTTCAATTATCGAAATATTATAAGAAAGGGAGTATTAATTATGAGTATGGATGTTAAAAACAAGGGTAATCATGATTCTTTGAAAATTACTCAGCCGCTAAACACTCGGCCGAACAACGAGCCGCTGCGCGTATTAAGCGAAGAGGACTGGAGATTTTGGAGAGAAAACGGATATGTTATTATTCGGAATGCGATTCCTAAAGAAAATATTGAAAGGTTAAAGAGCTTAATATGGGAGTTTGAGGAAAAGGATCCTAATGACCCATCCAGCTGGTATACCCCTCCACGTACAGAAATGAAAATGAAGGAACTTCAAGGGACTGGAATGGTAGAGTTATATAATCATCAATATTTATGGGATAACCGAATGTATACGCAAGTCTATGATGCTTTTGTAGACATCTGGGGAATCGAAGAGTTATGGACTAGCATTGATCGGTGTAACTTGAATATGCCCAAAAAAGATAAAAATTCATCCGGGGGTTTTATCCATTGGGATGTAGATACTAGCCAGACTCCACTTCCACAAAACGTTCAGGGAGTTTTATCCTTAGTGGATACCACAGAAGAAATGGGAGGGTTCCAATGTATTCCGGAACTGTACCGCGATTTTCCTGAATGGGTAAAATCTCAACCTGCGGATCGAGATCCTTATCACCCAGACATAGCTGGGTATGAGCCAACCAGAATCGTGCAAAAAGCCGGGGATTTGTTAATCTTTAATTCGATGCAGCCGCACGGTATACGTCCGAATTTTTCTGACAGGCCAAGAATAGCGCAATATATTTCAATGTTTCCCGCTCAAGAGGATAATGAAGAGCTTCGTGAAGAACGTATTGCTTCTTGGAGGGATCGTATACCGCCAAAAGGGGATGCCTTCCCAGGAGATCCTCGCAAGTTGGAACAGCTAAAATATCCAAGAGCCGAGCTGACTGAATTAGGTGAGAAGCTGCTTGGACTTAAGAAATGGTAATTTGAAGAATTTGTAGTATACAGTCTGGGTCTCTTACCGATATGACCCAAAATCGGTAAGAGATCGTAATCCAAAACAAAAGAAAGGTTATAACCGTATGGAAATATGTAATCCTTCGAAGGTCCCTGTTGATGGACGATAAACCCTGGTAAACCAATGCCACTGCTTTATTTGGTCCCCTGCTTGAGCCAATGATTTCGCGCTTAAAGAGATCAACAAAGGATGTACTGCCATGCCATTTCCCATTGACTCTTACATAGGTTAAATCACTTACTGCGACCGCCAAGTTCTTCTGCCTGGTCGAATTCCCGATTGACTTCGTTTTTTTGCTTGGATTCATTACAGATCTTGCTATGCGGTTTGAATTGGGCGACAGTGTACGCTGAGACAAGTCCCTGTGCTTCTAGAAAATCTGCAGGACTTTGCACATTGCTGATCGAGTATTTGTGCTGGTTATTTTTGATCACATTTACTTTCGTCCTAGTATTGCGCGGCTTGCTTTAAAATGTCTTTCTCCATATGAAAGAGCTGCTTGTTTTCCTGCGTAATTGAATCCGCTCTTTCATGTGGAGAAAGGTTGTCTTTTTCCTTGATTGAACCGGTATGTCGAAACCCATGAGGCATAATTGTTTTTAATCCTGTTTTTAGATGATTCGTTCGAAGTAATACTTTAATGTGTTTCCCCCATTAGGGCACATATAGACGGTATAGCACTACAGCAGATCAAAATTCACCGCCGTTTTTTTTACAGCGACGCCGTCATTAATCCTGCAGGAATCGAATCGGTAAAGTTGCACATGTTCGGTTTGCCCTTACTACAATTGGGAACAATAAATTGGCATGCTATTCGAATGGAGGGATTTAACATGGACAAAACAATTTTCATTACTGGTGCAGGCACCGGGCTGGGCAGAGGCGCAGCAATTGGTCTCGCCAAAAAAGGTCATCATGTAATTGCCACTACAGAGCTTACTTCTCAAAAAACAGACCTTCTGCGGGAAGCAAATGACCTAGAACTGGATATTGAGGTGATTAAAGTCGATATTACGAATCCTTTGGATCTGGAACAGATAGAGAAGTATGATTTTGACGTATTTGTCGCAAATGCTGCCATTAATGAACGGGGGCCACTCGGGGAAGTGCCGATGAACCGATTTCGGGCACTCTTTGAGGTAAATGTTTTCGCAACCTTGGAAACAGTACAGATAGCTGCACGTAAGATGGTTCAAAAGGGAAGCGGAAAAATCGTCTTTATGAGTTCAGAATCTGGAATTTTGGCATCTCCATATGGCGGTCCATATGCCGCTACAAAGCACGCGATTGAAGCAATTGCCCATACCCTTCAGTTGGAACTTCAAGGATTTGGAGTAAAAGTTGCCACCATTAACCCTGGTTCCTTCAAGACCGGTTTTAATGATCGCGCGGCAGAAGAGCTATGGAAATGGTACGATGAAGAGAAAAACTTCACGAGAAAAGAGGATATAAAAAAGGCGGAAGAGGGCTTAAACAACCAGTTTGACCCGGAAGATATGATTGCAAAAATGGTAGAAATCATCCCAGCTGACCATCATAAATTCCGGACCGCCTATCCAGAGCAAACCGAGAAACAGATGAAGCAAGAAGAACAAAAATGGTGGGAGATGGACATATAAGGCGCTTCATCCAGTTGTGGTTAAGCGGGGGCAGCTCCCAAAAGGCATCAACAGCATATCAGTTAGCAAAAATGGGTGCTGAGGTTCTAATTATTGATCGCAGAGATGAAGGACAAGCTACAGATGCAGCTGCAGCTAGTGCTGGGGGCAGTTCTCCTGAGTTATTTGAAATACCCCGAAGCATTGTAAAAGAGGGGGATGTAACTCATCCGGTATATCCCTGGTTTGAAAATCTCGGGCTGAAAGGGTATGGAGTCCGATCATTTCCGATTTGCGCCTTGAAAAAGGCGGCATTTCTTACCTGGCCGCTCCTTTTAATGGCTGGTACTTGGTAACGTAAATAGTGGCAAGTAATCTGGCTGACGAGGAGAGGTATAATTTGCTGCCTCGAGCCGCGGCTATTATAATGGTACTTGGCACAAAACGGAAAAGCTCTCTTTGGATGAATCGTGCCCTAATTGAATTGAATGAAGCTTTTTGCATTCTTATAAAAAATGCAGGAGTTTCAATCGTCAATCACCATACAGCGGCCAATCAGCTTTTTTGAAGAATGAGAAAAGGCGGAAGAAAGGGAAGTTACCGGAGACTGGACATGGCTCATTCCGCCGATTTCTCCTGCCGCAACCCACATTTTTCGTGATCATATAAAAATGAAATCAAAACACCAAAATATTTTTATCGAAGCAAACCTGATTTATAACATAAGGGCCTGCTTAGGATTGTATGTATGTAAACTTAGTGAAAATTCTGGATAAAAGGAGGGTCACCATGGCTTCAATTACGATTAATGCGATTTTAAAAGCAAAACCAGGAAAAGAACAGGTTCTTCGGGAAGAATTAGAAAAAGTGATTCAACCTACACGTGCCGAAAAAGGGTGTATTGAATATACGTTACATGAATCGCTGGAAGATAAGGGAGTATTCGTATTTTATGAAACATGGAAGGACGAAGAATCACTTAAGCTTCATATGGAATCGAATCATTATCAGGAATACCGACAAAACATAGCTCCTATAATTGATAAACGTGAAGTCTATCGCTTACAAAAGATCTTTCAATAAAGTAATTTGAGCACCGTTCAGCAAATGAGCGGTGCTTCATTTATCATTCATTTAGTAAGGAGAGATTGTATGATGAATTTTGGTTCAAATAACCGTTGTAACGACAACGACATTAAATTTTAATTCAAGATTCGTATTGGCGCACCTGCTGAGTATTTTGTTCAAAAAGTATTGGATATGTTTTGGGCAACGGGAACAAACATTGGGCTTACTAAGATGGAGGAAGCAACACAAGGAGTTTCTTATAGGTAAATGTTCACAGCCTCACAGTGGCGGTTAACTGAAGATGTCATGAAGATAGCCAAGCCGTTCTGGTAAATTTTCAGCATCAGTTAAGTTTGTCATCGTACTGGAGAGATGTACAACTATTTTTCGGTTTTTCAGTGACCAATTTTCTAGCTTCTATACGAAAGTGATTAACACCGACGCAAGAGATGCTGTACATGTTATAGGTGGTTTATTACATTTGATTTAAAAATTTGCTAATATCATCCACATGTTGATCTTTTAGATAGTTTCTGTATAAACTGCTGGATAATCGGATGGGATCACCAAAAAAGTATCTTTCATATTGAGTTTGCCTTGTACCAAATGAACTCATCGTAAGATCCCATGCCAAACGGAATAGTTTTACTCGTTCCTCAGCACTCATACCATATGCTTGAAGATATTGGTCTAGTTCTACCCTGATTTCAGAATCAAAGTCTCTTTCGGTTGGCAATGAAACCATTCCACTAGCTCCAATTAGTTGTATAATTTCGCAGAAACGGGGATAAATTCTCGGAAAAACGTTACTGGCAACTTGTAATGGTATCATACTAGGACGCATGCATCCCCATTCATCTAATACTGCATCATTTTCTGACTTCTCTAATAGTGCTTTCATAGTTTCAAGACCTATGATGATTTCTGAAAGTTTTTCTTGTATATGCTGATACTCTCCAACATTTATTGTCTCAACGATGAGTTGTGCAACCCCAAGCATAAATTCTGCTTTTACAATTTGTCTGTTCACTACTTGATGGTACGCAAAAGTGTAAAAAGAGCTCCGATTCATAAAGTCAGTAGCTGCTTCGACATTATTATAAAAAAATACACGGTCCCATGGCACTAATACGTTGTCAAAGACAACAATTGAATCCATCTCTTCATATCTTGAGCTTAGGGGATGATTAAAAGAAGATTCTCCTCCCACAAAGGATTCTCTACAAATAAATTTTATTCCTTTTGTGTTAGAAGGGATGGAAAAGGCGAACGCTTCATCTCTATCAAAGAGTCTTGGAGCAGAAATAACCAATACTTCATCCGTTAAACCGCCCTGAGTAGCGAGGAGGCGAGCACCTTTTATAATCAATCCTTTTTCATTTCGTTCAATAACCTTTGCGGAGATAGGGTTCTTAGCCATTTCCAAATAGAACTCAGAACGATTCACCTGGGGAGTAATAAATGTATGTGTAAACGAGAGGTCGTGCTCCATCGCCCTTCCGTATAAGGATTGAATATTTTCAGGGAAACAATTTTCCTTGCCGTTTAAAATGACGGAGGAAGAAGCAAAGCTCATTACTGCTGTATTCATATAGTCAGGACTTCTACCCATCAAACCATGAGTGAATCTTGCCCATTGTTCCATCATCTTTCTTCTTCTCTTTAAATCCTCTTTTGTTTTTGGCTGCATATATGATAGTCCGATAGGCTCCTCTATATCAGGTAAAAAGAAAGTCATCTCGTCTTTTAGAATGGGATCATTTTGTAAATCATATAGAGCAGCTTTTGCTTTAAGAATCCCTTTAAACGCTGGATGCTCAGAAATTTTCACCTTAATTTTTTCACCATCAAACCAAATTTCGTTTTCTAACTTATTTAAACGATCAATAAAATCTTTCCCGTTAATGATTCCCATTTTCACCCATTCCTTTTGTTGGAAAAATGCCGCAAGAAAATCGTACTAGTTCGGATAGTACATTGTATTGAAAAACTTATTTGCTTGTTCTAATTGGAAAAGCCTTGTTTCAAAATGAGAAAAATGCCAATCTAAATGAACTTTTCAATGTTCTTAATTTTAAACATTTTAAAGAGCTATCTATACGAGCAGATTGTAAAATTTTTCCATTAAAACAAAAGCTTGCGTGTGCTGCCTAGCCTAGGTCGTATCATATAGCGGGTGGGATTCCCGCCGAGTAATAAATAGCCATTCGCTCTTAGTGAGTCTTGTGATGATACGTTAGAGGGTGAATTCTTGTTAAAGAACGAGGAAGAATTAGTGGACAAGCCTTGGTAATTTTCAATTCTAACGAGGTTGAGTAAATGTTTTTTTATAAGCAATGTATTTTATGTAGTATGGTTTGATCCGAATCATTTAGTATAAATAGAGTTCAAAAGTAATATTTTTGAACTTATTATGGCTTTTATTTATACATAATCGAACCTTTGTATTGATATTAAAAGCGGACCCTAGCAATTGAAGAAGTGGTCATTGATAATTCTATCATAAGAAAAATTGCCGCCGCTTTTTTGAACGAATCAACCAGATGATAGACATCCCAAAACCTGCTCCAAGGTATAAAAGTGCAGCCATCATAGCTGGAGGAATTTCTGTTAAAAATATTTTAGAAAGGGGGATGCTTATAGCATATAGGGCACAGATAGAATCGCCCAAAATATTGCAGTATTTTGTTTCGTTTTCAAGTTAATATCACCTTAGTTAATTGAATAATATAGTTCTTACATAAAAAAACTATCTATAAACTAAAATTGCCTAATGCATCTAAGCGCAGCAAAGAGGAAGCTTAGGACAGTCCCGTCCATCAATAGCCATTTGTGCTCCTCTTACGTGTCCTTCAATTCAATGATATTCACGCCTAATAATTGAAACGAATTGAATATTCTGCTAGCGACTTCGTTATCAATATTAATTAATCTTGAAAAAAAGATAACAAGACAATTGATATAAAGTGAGCAAAAGTAATTTTCGTCCAGTTTGCCTTAAATAATACTGAAATAAAAAACGCCTCGAATCATTTGACTCGAGGGGTTTTGTAGATAATATTAAAACTCGCATTACAAAAATCTATACAGATTTCTTTTAAAAATTGGGGCGATTTCCAATGATTTATTTCCATTCCAAAATCCCATTTAAGTCGGTATAAATAGCGTGAGGTTTTAAATTTAATTCTTCTACAGGTAAATGGCTGCGATTAATCCATGCTGTCTTAAACCCAAAATTTTTCGCACCGGAAATATCCCATCCGTTAGAAGACATAAATAAGACCTCTTCACGTTGCAATCCTAATATTTTCAAACAATAACTATAAGAAGCAGGCGTTGGTTTGTATTGTTTTATATCATCAACGCTAATAATTTCATCAAATAAAGGAGTTAATCCAGAATTTTGGATAAGTGGTTCTAACATATCACGAGAGCCATTTGAAAAGACAGCCAGTTTTTTTGGTTTCATTTGTTTTAACACTTTTTCAACTTCTGGGTAGTAAGACAGATTTTTATATTTCTTAAGAAGTGCATATTCCTTTTCTTGGGTATAATCCAAATTTAGTTTGTTAACTGCATACTTTAAAGAATCCTTTGTTATATTAATGAATGTTTCGTATTGTCCCATTAATTGCCGCAAAAAGGAATATTCCAGTTGCTTTTGTCGCCATATTATACTGATTTCTTCCCCTTTCCCCGGGAAAAGTTCATTGCATTTTTCTTTTACTGAATATACATCAAATAATGTTCCATAAATATCAAAAACTAGTGCTTTGATTGAAGAGTTCATCCACTCATCCCTTACTGTCTTCAGTAATAAATGCCATCCTTGTTTATAATTTTCTCTCCTTCATTTTAAACATTCGCAGTTAAGATTTTAGATTCTTGCCTATATATTGTACAATCTTTCGAAGTTCCGTAGAAGTAGGTCGTCCAAATGGGCTTGTTTGTCTCTGTTGATACAGCAGATGTCCATTTTCATCTACAAGGAAATAAGCAGGTTCTCCATGAGTCCCATGATCCTCATAAGGGGCATCCTCACCATGATAGGAAACATCATAAGCTTTTAAAGCATCCAAATTTTCATCTGATAAAATCGGAAACGATAGATTGTTCTCCAATGACATCTTCCTTAAGTTTTCTAACTTATCTGTTGAAATCGTGATAAGATGTACATTCTTTCCTTCAAAGAAAGCCTTGTTTTCTTCAAGATCTTTAAGATCATGGACACATACAGGACACCAAGCTCCCCTAAAAAAAATAATTAGATTCCAGCTTTTATGATCCTTAAGATAAGATTCAAACGAAAAATCTTGTCCTGATATTTCAGGAAGTGCAAAATTTGGAACTTTTTCACCTAATTTAAATATAGCCATTTTATATCCTCCTTTTACTTCTCATTTAATTATTACCCAAATCCTATTATCTTAATTATAAATTTAATCTTCCTTTCATGCTTATGCTATATATAATTTCACTTAAGCAAACGGGTATTAGAGTTTAAGATGGAGGACCGTTGCGGCGTTCCTTTTTCTTTGTGCTAACGAGCAGCATACTTGTTAAAAAAGGTTTGGATAGGTTGTACAAAAATTTATATTGCGAACAAGTGTTCTTTAATGTATGATTAAATCATGGGTAATAATGGAAGTATTCTTTGTTTTGATGATGCACTGCTTTTAGTTATGGATTATAGGTAAAAAAACAGGAGATGATTATTAATGACACTGAAATTGATACCGTATTTAGTAATGAATGGAAATGCCAGAGAAGCGATTGATTTTTACCAAAAGGCTTTAAATGCTGATGTACTATTTACCCAGTCCTTTAGAGAAATGCCTGAAAACCCAGAATTCCAATTACCAGAAGAGGCAAAAAACTTAGTATCTCACGCTACAATTAAAGTCGGTGAAACAGAACTTATGCTCTCAGATACATTTCCAGGGCAGCCTCATTCAAGTGGAACCCAAGTTACTATTTGTATCACTACCGACAATGCTGAAAAGGCAAAACAAATGTTTGAGGCGTTGATTCAAGAGGGACAAGTTACAATGCCTTTGCAAGAAAACTTTTTCAGCCCAGCTTACGGCAGTGTAGTTGACAAATTTGGAGTTTCCTTTCAAATTTTCACTGAGGGTCAACAACAATAGGAATTTTAATAAAGGAATGCTGTTTTACAGTATTTCTTTATTTTCAACGGTGGATTGTGAAGTTACAATTAAACTATAGGGTGCATTCGTATTATAGAGTTAACCAGTTTTTACTGGTTGCTCTTTTTTTATAGGACCTATTATTTCAGTAGCCAGGGCAGAACGTACGGGTGCGTGGGACTAACATCTCGTGAACTAAACTGTTCGCCCCCTACTTGTAGAAAGATGTTTGAGGCTGGTTGGGACAAGATCTCGCATAACAAGCGGAGCTATGGAACTACAGGGAGGTATAGGGATTTACTGGCGAGTACATCGATGGGAGAGATGAAGATTGAATCCAGTAGTGGAGGACTTTACTTATTTTGATACGGATCTACTGAAGTCATAAAAACTAGTGAAATACAATATTGGATATACGTATGATGAGAATGAACGTCCACTTAATTCAACCATTAGTTATGCACAAGATAACGCATCATGGAAGGTGGAACAACCCCTCAAATATACAGATGATGGTAAAAAGGAAGACGAACTTGGAGAAGGCGAACAAGATTGGATGATGCTTGATTACGATTATGATCTAGTGAATAATCAAAGTAAAGTGACAGTCAATGAAAATCTATCTCAAAAAACCAATACTTTTATTCAAAGTAACCTATTAGAAAGTTTTGACTACACACAAGGAAATGACACAAGTATAAGATATGATTATAAGTATGATGGATCAGGTAACATCAAAGAAGAAAGTAGTGAACAAGGCGTTGTAAGTTTTACTGTTGATGCAGATAGCCAATTGACTCAAGAGGAACTACCAGATGGCACGATTAAAAAATATAGCTACGATGAAATTGGGAATCGCAAAGAAAGTACACATGGGGACAAAACAGATACCTTTACGTTTAACGCAGAAAATCAGATGGAAACTAAAAATGGTAAGGGCTAACAGTATGACGATGATGGCAACTTGCTTCAGGATGAAAAATTCAAATATGAGTACAATGCCTTTGGCTATCAAACAAGAGTTACTGATTTACAAGGGAAATAAGTGGCACGTTACGACTATGATGAAGCAGGATTACGGACGAAAAAAATCATCGGCAAAAAAAAACCATGAATATTATTGCGATGGAAATCAATTGTTATTAGAAGTTCTATGGAATGGTGAATCTCTCGAACAGTATCGTATTTATCAGTGGGAAGAATACACTCCTATAGGTATGATTATTCGTGAAAAAGATGAAAGTTCACAGAATTGGTATACGTATGCTGATAATAATCGGGTGAATTATATGATCCAGATGTAATGATGCTATATGGATTACCGCATCAAATGGAGCAAATGGTTTTGGACATACATCATTAGTTATCTATGGAAAAGGGAATAGCGGGAAAGGATGGTATTATTTTTTTTTTGGCAATGTTGGTTATATTGCTTGGTCAAACTTATGGCTCGTTATTTTTAATGAGAAGGATGAAAGAATGAAAAAATACTATGTTATTTTGATGATACTATTATTAATTGGGTGTGAAAATGAACCCAATAAAGAATTTGGGGAGAAAGGTACGCCTAATTTAACAGGGAATTCATATGGGAATTTAATCAATAACGGATTTGTCGCTAAGCAGGATAACCTTTTAATTTATATGAAGTATAATGATTCCCATATTCCTCTTATCAGCAATAATGATATTATGATTAAAGAAAAAGATGGGACAAATGAGGTAAAGCTCACGTCAAAAGGATTTGGGGATTTAAATGTATTGGGGGAATGGGTTTATTATACCGTAATGCCTTTCTCGGATATACCGATGTTATATCGAATAAAACTAAATGGGATAGATAAAGAAAAATTAGTCAAAGGTGCTGACTATGTACAAGTAAAAAATGATCAGATTTACTATTATGATTCGATTAAGAATGGTATTTATAAAATGAACTTGGACGGGACGGATAAGGTTCAAATATATTCACCAAAACAGGAAGTTACAATGAATTTCTACGTTGATCGTGAACATATTTACTTTTATAAACCTATAGATGAAGATGGTGAAGAAGGAAAACTATATTCGATGTCACTAAATGGAGAAAACGTAAAAAAACTAAATGATACAGTTTCATATTTACAGATAATCATTGATGCAGATGAGGAATATCTCTATTATACAGATACAGATGAGCACTTGTATAAAGTGGATAAACAAAAAGGTAAGGAAATGAAAATAACTGATCAAAAGTTTTCATCAATAATCGTAGATAAAGATTGGATTTATTACTTGAATGCAGGTGATCACTATTATTTATATAAAATGAAAAAGAATGGTGAAAATAATCAATTATTGATACAAAAAGAAATATCAGATATAAATGTATTGGATAATTGGATTTACTACAAATTAGATGGTCATGAAGACATATTCCGAGTTAAAACAGACGGGACAAAAAACAGATTATTTTCAAAGCATAAGTAACGTATGGTGCCTGTCACTCCTTGAATTTTGTAAAAGCATAATAAATTCGAAGAAAGCTCTGTGGAGGAGGATCTCTACAGAGCGTTTCTTTATACTTGAGGAGACGAGCTGCAGCTAGATCAAGTAGGCGGGAAGCCGTGTGAGCGTAGGGAAAAGGTTGTTTGTGAAGATTGACTTCAAGAATATTGTTATGATAAACAAGGAAGCAATACGGTGAAGTAAGTAGTAAAATATAAAAGACCTTGGAAATAATCAAGGTCTTTTATATTGTTTACCTTTAAAGAATTGACAAATAAGGATGCATATTTTTATGTTTTAGATTGGCATTATTGTTTATTACTGAGATTCGTTGTTTCATAGACTAGCAGTGACCCATGATCGTCATCAGGTACGGCATACATCCGCATCTGTTGTCCTGCTTTTTCCACAAAGACCGGATCACGCGTAATTACATGCCCGTCTGGAGAAAACTCAGTTACGGGTACTTCTCGAACCGTTTTCAGTGTTTTCATATCAACCAGGGATAAGCCACCCAACTCGTATGGTTTACCGTTTCCGGCTGCAGGATTTGGATATTCTGTAATTCCGCTCAATATCATTTTACCTTGGCCTATATAATGACCGTCTTGATAGTCTATAAAGAAACTAGAGTTTTTTTTCACAAGGAGCTGCTGACCATTTTGGTTCCACTCATAGAACTTGCGTGAACCCCAGCTGTTGCCGATAATATTTCCGCTTTGACCCTCGCGGACCAATCCACCGATATGATCATGCACACGGAATGCTTCTGTTGCTTTCATGGTCTTTGGATCGACTTTATAAATAATGGATTCACTGTTGGGACGATATTGAGCGACGGGCACCCAAATATTTTTACCATCGAAATCAATACCACCTGGATGATAAATATCCCCTTCACCCAGTCGGATATCCTTTACAAGCTTACCTTGTTTATCAAAGACGAATAGATGACCGATTCCTTTACCCGGGGTGCGATCATAGCCGCCTTGGGGGTGGTTATATTTCACAGGCGTTTCGTTAAGTTGAACAGAAGACATGTAAAAGAGGTCCCCAACGCGAACCATTCCTTGTGAATGATAGTTGTTAAATTGTAGATTAATCTTTTGTTTTTGTTGCCATTTGGTGTCGCGAGTAAGATCCTGGAATTGATCAGCCAAATTCTGCACTTTCGGTACAGCCTTAATCGTTTTAAATGTTGAGGAAGCTACTGGTCCGTTACCTTTAGACACGGCCATCGCGGTTGATCCGGTACTAGATGCAGTAAAAGCCATTAATCCAGTACTAATTGTTACAATTGCGGCAGCTGTTAGTGTTAGTTTTCGCATGATGCCCTCCTTATTTTGTATATACTTGCGAATAACTCCCTTTTTTCCACCATTCATGAAAATGGTGGCCGGTAGCTTATTTCTCTGTTGTCATTGGAATATATCCGCAAGAGAGAATATATATTCTTTCAATAACATATTACTTGTTCAAGAAGTCTAAAAAAGGTCTTTTACTCATTTTTTACAAGGAACATACATAAGTTTAACAACTTACTAAGAAACTTTATAAAATTCGTTCGGTTTCAAGAGATTAACTGGAGTCATCAACTCACAATTTTGAAGAAAAAAGCTTGAGTAACAATTAATCTTGTGGCAACTAGCTCAGAAGGAAAGATTTTGCATAAAGTGGAAATTGAACGTAATGACACCGATTGGATACATTGTTGAAACACTTTACTTTTGGCCATTAATTAGATCTAAAGGAAGATAACATTCCGATGATTTCTAGAACTGAATATATTGAACATATCCTTAAACCCATGGAGGCAGTATGAAAGTAATGAAAAGAGCTTCCTATAAAATTGGAAGTTTTTTCTCCCTTTTTAATTGCCAGTTGCCTTTGCCAATAGCATTCCGATATTCAGATATAACTGATATCCAAATATATTTCACACAAAAACTCAGTTCCAATAATAGCGAAAGAATGTTATAGAATTCCCATATACTGAATAGTGAGAAAAATATAGGGGTCGTTCTGCAAAAGCTATCTCAAATGCGTTTAACTCAAGATATTACAATTAAAGATTTTGAACAAATGTCAATAGGAGATTCAGGTGGAGCGGTCTTGCCAATCGTTGTAAAACTACCGCAAAAACAAGGTGAAAAAAAGAGCGAATCGATAACATATATAACGGGAACGGCTATTTTTAAAAAGTACAAAATGATCAGTCGCATCAACGACAGTGCATCAAGAGGATTATTGTGGGTAAGAAATCAAATTGATGTTCCTACTATTACGGCACACCCCATAAAAGGAAAAACGATTTCGTTAGATTCGATTAGAGAATCAACAAAGTTAATCCCAAAAATCGAGAAAGGAAAATGGAGCATTACTGTGCAAATCGAAAGCGACGGAATGATTGTCCAAAATGGAAGTGAACTCGATATTATGAACAAGAAAGTTTCGAGACGGGTAGAAAAGGCTTTTGAGGCGGAGATAAAAAAAAGTATTAATCAGGCACTAAAGCAGGTTAAGGATAAAAAGAGAATTGACGCTTTTGGATTTGGAGATGCATTTCACCGTAAATACCCAAAAGAATGGGGCAAAGTAAAAAATAATTGGGAGAGTTTCCTCCCGCGGGTTAATGTAAAAACAAATATAAAAGTGCATATTCGTGAAACGGGCTTAACTACTACACCAGTGGACCTATTGGACAAAGAGGTGAAAAAATAATGAAAGCAGCTATGGTCCTCGGGATAACGGTACTGGTGTCGCTTGTTACTTTTTTTCAATGGCCAAAAATGGATCGCAATCAGAGGAAAGAGAAAACTTCTTATATAGCCTTAGCAATCTTGGGTTGGATGCTTTGTATTCTTCTCGTCTTCTTTCCAGAAATGGATGGACCTACGGAAATGCTTAATAAGCTCTTTAAACCATTTGGACAAATGTTGAACATTAGGTAAACAAAACTATTTAGCGTGGAAGCACTCAAGCCAACGAATCGAAGAAGCCCTCTCAAAATACGGAGATAAGCACACCTCGAAAGTGCCCCCCTGGGTGTTGGCAGTTTAGCGAAAGTAAGGAGCGCCTGCCGTCGTGCTCTTATTTCGATCAGGAAGAGTCTTATTATGAAATAAGGGCTGGAAATGTGGCATTCCTTTTCTGAAGCCGTGTGAAAGAATGCACTTAAAATAATGGGTGGTGCGTGTGCGGCCGAGCAAAGGCCGTATCATATAGCGGGTGGGATTCCCGCGAGTAAGAATTAGCCATTCGCTCGTTGCGAGTCTTGGAGGGCTAAAGTTAACTTTAGTCTTTAAGCGTAGACAGTTAGGTGGCGGGCCGAAAGCCAAATGGTTGAAGGGATAGAGGTCCATAATGTTAGTAAACTGAGAGGGCTGATGCATTACGCACACCAGAAAGCTGCATTTTATCTTTTAAGCCGGACCTCTTTTGAATATGAAATACTGATTGGGGATTTTCACAGGGAATTGAGGATTATTTAATTAATATTCGAATATATCGGCTTAACAGCCTTATATTATTTTTGGGGGATTGTAATGGAACTTTATTTTATTCGTCACGCACAGGGGGAACACGTTTTAGATCCTCCTGATAGTCTACAGATATTAGACCCAGCATTATCTGATGCAGGAATTCAACAAGCTCGAAAATTGAAAGAACTCTTCCCTGTATTTGATGATGATTTGTTAATAATAAGCCCACTGAGACGCACACTTCAAACGGCAGAATATTGGTCGATAGATTCAGCTTGCAAAAAAGTTGTTCACCCTTTAGTTGGACCCAGGATGTTTCCATTATTACCGTCATACAAGGCTTACAATTGCGATACTGTACTAACAAAGGAGCGAATAATTAAAGACTTTCCTCTTTATGAAATTGAAGATAGTAATTCACTTTATTGGGGTAGTGGAATTAATACGGTACCAGAAGTAGAATTTGCAATGTTGGCTCATCAATTTATTAATTGGTGTAATGGGCTTAATACCAAAAGAACCTTTTTTGTTTCTCACGATGGAACAATTACTGCCTATAGACAGTTTCTCGGAGAAATAGTTACGCGCGACAACTTTTTAGGCGATGCTGGGTATTATAAAGTTATTTTATAATAAAAATGAGAGTTTGAAAGAATATTAACAGGTGCAATTGTTCAATAAGAGCAATTGCTTTTTTTCTAATGTTTCAGTATCAGAAGGAAATAAACCTAAATATTGAATTACCTGAATTAGGAAAAAGAGAGGTGATGACTATATGTGGAACCAGGAGTTTTTAGAAACAAACAGAGGTACTTTTGAAATTTTACTCAAGGTGAAGGTGATCCACTTCGTGTAACTCATTTATACAGAGAGTTTAATCGGTTAGGTATTTATTTTGCTGATACATTAGTAAATGGCTTTAAGGTATATTTAGTTAATTTGAAAGATGCCGGGAATTCGTGTAAAGCCATAAATGAAGAAGAATTAAGTATGAGGGAAACAGTTAAAGATTTAGAGGATTATAGGTAGTTTTGTTAAAGAAGGTTTTCGTTTAGCTATATAGAATTAATTTAAGATATATTATTTTTTAAGGGGAAACAGATATATGACGAAAACAATCGTTAATCTTAGTGATTATGATCCAAATTGGGGAAAACAATTTGAAAATGAACAAAAAAGAATTCTTGATGTTTTAGGTAATAAGGCTGTTGGAATTGAACATATTGGAAGTACCTCTATAAAGGGGTTAGAAGCCAAACCAATAATTGACATTATTGTAGGTGTACAAGATTTAGATGAAATAGAAAACTTTGTTAGTCCTTTGAGTGAAATAGAATATGAATATGTTCCTAAACAGGAGTTTAAAGATAGAAGGTTCTTTAGGAAGGGATTATGGGGACAGGGTACTTGCCATCTTCATATCTGTGAATTTAATAGTAGTGAGTGGGCTGAAAAATTATTATTTCGTGATTATCTTAGGCTATACCCCAAAGTAGCCGAGGAATATGCATCGTTAAAAAAAGAACTTGCCTCCAAATATCAGTTCGATAGACCTACCTATACAAAGAAAAAAGGACCTTTTATAAAAAAGATTATCGAAAAAGCCAGGAAGGAAATACATTGTAAATAACATTGCTTATTTAAGTAAGGGTGCCTTAGCCGAAGATCGGATGGGGGCACCATACCAGCAAAACGAGGATTTAAACGTAAAGGAAATTTTAGAACTATTATTGGTTTAAAAACTGCATGGAATCCAGTTGGTAACTTTTTTTAGATCGAATCAATCCTCCCACTGAAGTTGGTTGATATGTTCCCCTCCTAATGGAGATATACTTTAATAAATCCTCTGATAACATTTGTAACATTGATGGCACAAGAATTAGCGGATATCCTGAAGATTGAGGTCGATTTGGCCAATATCCGCACGGCATCCACAGTTTTTCAAGCCCAGATATATACTACCGGTCCCATTATATATTCAGCGAATGACACTTTGCTTAAGAACCTCCAAATGACAGCCCTCAGCATGTATGCAAAGTTGAATGAAGAACGCCAAGGGATCATTAAAAATATTGATGAAAACGGGACTATATATGAAAAATGATGTGATTTTAAATTAGATTAGCGTGATTGAGCACTGCATGAAACGAACCGGGATCTCTCAGTCAAAGGCTGTTTTTTTACAGGAAGCAGCCTTTGTTCTCTTATTAAAAAGGGAACGCATGTTATTTCTGAAACGAATATTTCTGTTTCTTCTATGTCACGATATTGGGCCATTATCTAAAACAATATCGTGCTTTGATTCTTTGTGTAAAAGAATCAAGGCCTTTATCCGTTAACCCATTTAATTGTGGTTATAATTGTGCCATTGGACTCGGATTCGATTTGGAATTCATCCATCAATTTTTTTACCCCTCCAAGGCCTGCCCCCAGCCCTCCAGAGGTTGAAAATCCTGTTTGCATGGCCTCTCGGATATCCCTGATTCCTGGACCTTTATCAATCGCTGTTATCTTAAGGCCGAACTTTGAATTTCTTATCACCTCTTCAAAGGTAAATAAGCCTGTTCCTGCGTAGCGATATATATTTCTTGCCAGTTCGGAAATGGCAGTAACAATCCTGGCTTGATCGACTGCATTATAATGATATGACGCTGAAAGCTCTCTTCCCGTTTTTCTCGCAAGTACGATGTCTCTTTCATCATTGATTTCTACTGTAATTTTTTTATTCATACGCTATCCTATCCCCAAAAACAAAACGCAAAAAGCATAAACTATTGATCCGCATTCCATTTTCTCTTTTTTCATAATTTCCTCCCTGGAAAGCTTATTGAGATCTGCCAATAAAAAAAAGCCAAAAAGAAGATGCTTGCCCTTCTTTTGGCTTATGCCTAGTTCTGTCGCCTAGTTCATTACTGCCTTAAGTTATTCGGTTTCAAGATAAAGATTGTACTGCTTTGGTCTAATTCAAAATCCCATGCAACGAATGCATTTTCTATCTTTGCATTAAGATAGTTCTCAAACGCAGGTTTATGCTTTAAAAGCAGTCTTTTTTCCAAATTTCTTTTAGCTATGATTAATGTTTCCTGGAAATTAAGAGAGATTAATTCTTTTTCGATGCTGACTAAAATTTTATCTCTTATGATAAGCAGGGTTCTGGGATTGATCAGGAAGGAAGATACCTTTTCTGGTGACCTTTCCGCTTCAATGCTCACTTTCGATATTTCAGAGTGAACCGAATCTTGATCTGTATAGGAATAGCCGGTATCGTTCAGTGTATTTTCTTCACCTATTCCGATAAACATACCCGATTGAGTGGAAAGGTTCCAATCATAATAAAACTTCTTTAACTTCATCCCAAAATGTTCAGAAATATAAGCCATAATATCTACTGTCAACGTTTCCATCAGCATATCCCTGATTTTTTGAACGTATGTATCTTGATCTCTATTCAAAAGCCTGCTTTCAACCGGAGTTAAAAAGTCCTTGATATATATGGTTATATAAGGTTTGGCGATAGTAGCATAAACTGTTCCGGGCCCTTTTCCGAAGTTCTCCCTGAGCAGCCGGCCGATATAGCTCCCCAGTTCTTTTTCTCCGCTTCTGCTTATCATTGGCGCCATCCTTTAAGAACATAGCTTTTTTGTCTAGTTCTCTTAAAATAAAAATTCAGTAGAAATTTCCCGGAATAATGATGTTCCCATTTACTCATACATTCTACAATTTCCTTCTTAACTCCTTCTATTATTAGAAATAAAAAATATATTCCTATCAGCTTCCCTGTTGATAAAAATAACTGTACAAAAAAAAAAGACCTTGAAATACGTTTTCTAATGATAGAACCAGGGAATTTATTCAGTAAGATCCTGCTATCATATACAAACATATATCTGTTTGAAAGGTGACCAGCTCTCACATCCAATTAAAAAATGTGCCAACTGGGTTTGTTTTTCGAAAGATTCTAAAAATAGAAGCGAAGAACCTTTTCAACTTATATAGAAAATGTTAAAATTTAGCTGGGAAAGAAGAAATGTTGCTTCTTTCTCTCAAGAGGGTGAAGATATGGATTATAAAGTGCAGCAGACCAAACTTGCCAATAATTTAGGGAAGCTATTGCGGGACAATTTCGGAAAAGGACCGCAAAGCATAAATGTGATTATTTCTATTCCTTATGTCTTGGTTTATGTGCGAGGATTTATTTCACCCATGGAACAGGTCCTGCTTGACCAGAATCAGGAATTGACTGTTAAAACAACCAGAGAATTTTTAATGAAAACCATTGATCCTGAAATCAGGGGGCAAATTCAGGGAATTACCGATATGGAAGTACAGCATATCTATTATGATTGGAATCTGGAAAAACAATCGGGCATTTTTGTAGGAGTTTGTAAGAATACCTCTCCTGATGATCTCCTTTCGCAATATGATTATAAAGCCAAGGATCGCATACACGAAGAAATCATACATATCAGCGAGCAAGCGGAAAAGGCGCCGCGATTTGTATCCTCTTATCTAATAAGCCCGCGGGCCTTAATTGTCTTCAGGGAAGGAATCCTGGTACCGATCGAGCAGCAGTTGATTTCACTTGGATTTAATGAAACCCTTCGTGTTGCAAAAAGACATCTTGAGGGAGAAATGCTCCAAAATAACATTCACTTTCCTTTAATTCTGCAGTCAAAGGTTATTGATACTTTTGTAGATTGGGATTTTGATCTTGACAATAGCGTGATTACGTTGATTTTAAAGCCTGAAGAATAAAACGGCAGTAATGAATTGGACAAAGCACTGTGCCAATCATAAGCCGGAAGATCAGGGACTCCTCTTCTTTCGGTTTTTTTGTTTTTCCGAAAGCTGAGGTAACGCATATTTCTCATATACTGCATTAGAAAGGATTTATTCGATGAGAAATGAACTAGAGATTTTCTTAAATGAACTCCGTCTCTTACTTCATGATTATGCAGCTTGCGCCAACGCCTCAGTAAAACATGAAATCTTGAAAGACATTCGATTATTAATTCATTGTCTGGATTTATTAGTTGAAACAACCGAAAGGAAAGCATCGGATTCTGCGATGCAGATTTAAAACAAAATAGGGTGTTTTAAAAATAGTCAAACCGGCTGCAGATCATTCTATCTGCAGCTTTTATTTTCTGTTTAGAACAGCTGCCCTGCTTCATATATTTTTTTATTACACTGGTGAAAATAAAAAAGACTCCAAAAAGAAGCCCAAAGATTGCCGCATAAAAATCTTTAAATATCTTTGCTATAGCAGATTGTGAAGGAAAGAACATAAGCTAACGGGTGCGTTAGGCGGTTAAGGCAGCTTTTTTGTTGTTTTACTAAAGGTAGTTTTGTTAAAGAAGGTTTTCGGTTAGCTATATAGAATTATAAGATATATTATTTTTTAAGGTGGAACAGGCATATGCCGAAACCAATCGTTAATCTTAGTGATTATGATCCAAAATGGGGAAAACAATTTGAATATGAACAAAAAAGAATTCTTAAAGTTTTAGGTGATAAGGCTTTTGGAATTGAACATATTGGAAGTACTTCGATAAAGGGGTTAGAAGCCAAACCAATAATTGACATTATTGTAGGTGTACAAGATCTAGATGAAATATCTAACTTTGTTAGTCCTTTAAGTGAAATAGAATATGCATCTTTAAAAAAAGAACTTGCCTCCAAATATCGGTTCGATTATTGAAAACTGGCTAGTTTAATTTAAGATGGAATAACTTATGTATTGTAGAGCTAAATTTAACTGGTGAAAAAAAGGAGAATTTTTTGTATGAGTGAATGGAAAGTGGAACTGAATAAAGGAGATATAAATGTGGAAATCAGAGATGCAACTTTAAATGATATCAATGAATTAACTTTTCTGATGGAACAACTTGGTTATCCTACTACCATTGAAAATATGGAAACCCGTTTCAAAAATATTGAATTAAATCCAGATTATAAGACCTTATTAGCTACTTTTGATGGAAAAGTAGTTGGGATGATTGGACTTTTAAAGGGATACTACTACGAAATGGACGGTTGTTATGTTCGCATAGTAGCCCTTGTTGTAAATTCAAGTTATCATAGTAAGGGGATAGGAAAAAAACTGATTGCGGAAGCAGAGAATTGGTCAAGAAAAATTGGAGCTACTGGTATTGGACTAAACAGTGGAAACCGACCAGAGAGAGTTAAGGCACATAAGTTTTACAAAAATAGAGGTTATGTAGAAAAAAGTATAGGGTTTGCAAAAGGGCTTATCTAAAGATTTTTGTTACCGTTTGTGAAATATTGTACATAAACTATAGGGTGCTTGAGTTCAAGAAGGATTGCTGCAGCAATCCTTTTTTGTTGTTGTACAAACGTGCATGTTTAGCTTAATGAAATAGTTTGATAATTAAAAAATATTGTATAATTGGTTATATTACAATGTGGATATGGAGGAACTTTATGAAAACTATAGGTCTAATTGGTGGAATGAGTTGGGAGTCTTCGGTTGAATATTATCGAATCATAAATGAAGAGTAAAAAACAGATTGGGTGGATTACATTCTGCAAAATGTCTTTTATATAGCGTTGATATTGCCGAGATTGAACGCTTTTAATCGGAAGGTGACTGGGAAAGAGCAGGTAAAACATTAGGAGAAGTTGCATCATCTTTAGAAAATGCAGGTGCAGAATTAATAGTAATTTGTACAAATACGATGCATAAAATAATTGATTATATAGAAGTAAAGATAACAATTCCTATTTTACACATGGCTGATGCAACTGCCAATCAAATAAAAAATCAAATATTACAACGGTGGGACTAATAGGCACTAAGTACACTATGGAGCAAGATTTTTATAATTCCAGAATAGTATCTAACGGAATTAGAGTTTTAGTTCCAAATGATACTGAAAGAGAAATGATTAACAAGGATATATATGATGAGTGGTGTTTAGGTAACATCAAGCAATCATCAAGGGATTATTACAAAGAAGTTATCAAAGACTTAGTTGCAAATGGTGCTGAAGGAATCATATTAGGATGTACGGAAATTGGATTATTAGTCAAACAGACTATTCAGAAGTTCCTTTATTCGATACAGCAGAAATACATGCAATTGAATCAGTTAATAAAGCATTAGAATATTAAGTGGTATAGACAACTTTCAATAACTATCATGAAATCTTATTAAACAAACGGGTGCTTTACTTCAATAAGGGAGGTCGCTTAAGCTGACTTTTTCTTATGGCACTAACAGGGCAATTTGAAGAAGAATTAGTCTTCTTTTTGCTGAATCTAATAAAAGAACTCGAAAGAAAGGAGAACAAAATGTTGGATAATAGATATCAAAAATTAATTACATGGGTTGAAGATATAAAGGAGCAAAATCACAGCTCTGCAGCGGCTTTGCTTATACTTAAGAATGATGAAATGGTATTAGAACATTACAGCGGAAGCCACTCCAATACAGAATGTTCATCGCCTATTACTCAATTCTCACAGTTTAATGTTGCATCAGCGAGAAAAAGTTATTTAGGGTTAGCTGTTGCATATGCAATCTATGAAGGTAAAATTAAAAGTCTTGATGATTATGCAGTAAATTACTTTGAAGAATTCGATAAAGAACTACTTGGCGAAACGACCATTAGAAATTTAATTACTCATTCTCATGGTTTAAATGAGGATGAGAATGGAACGGTTTATAGAGAGTTCGATCCAGGTCAAGGATGGGCGTACAGAGGGATTAATGTGTTAATGATGACACAACTTATTAAACGATTATACAACCAAAATTTTCCTGAATTGTTACATAAAAGAGTCTTTTCACCTTTAGGTTATAAGGAAACGGATTGGCAAACAAAAAAAAATGAGAAATTAGTTAAAGTCATTGTAAATCCTAACGAAGAGGCGACATCTATACTGGGGAATTCAAATGATGGAACTGAGTCTAACCTTTATGTATCTGCTCGGGAATTTGCATCTTGGGGGAATCTTCATTTAAGAAGAGGAAATATAAATGGAGTACAAATTGTTCCAAAAGAAGTAATAGAAATTGCAACACAAGTTCAAAGCCCTGAATACAAAAGTGAAGAAACACCATTGAATGGTGCGTTTTGGTATGTCCAAGGAACTCCATCATTAAAAAGTGAGATTGGAGACCGAGTACCAAAAGGTGCTTTTCAAATAATAGGTGTAACAGGTCCAACTTTATTAGTAATTCCTGAATATAATGTTGTTGTTGCAAAGATGTATAACAAAAGATATAACTATGAAGGAATTGATGGAAAAAATTATCTCTATTATTTAAGAGAATTTAGTAACTTAGTGGCTGATACATTCTCTAAATAATTTTTGAACGGGTGGTTAGTTTAAAATCAATTGGCTCCTAAGGCACCCTTTTGGTGTTTCATTTAACGGGCAGGGTATTTGCGCAAAATAGAATGGTAACAGATTAAAAATTCAAATATTTCAGAACAACAATTGTTGGATATTTCCATTAATACAATTATGATTAGTTATAGAGATGTTGTGAGAGGGGAATTAAGAATCAACATGTGGCAAACCCTGTAATGAATAATTAATAACAATAAATAGAGCTTTCTCCATAGTTTTTGCATGGGGGTAGTATGTCTAATTATTGGTTTAAATCATTCTAGGGGATGCGTGGTGTGGAGTTATAAAAATCCATTAGCTAATCAGATCCTTTGTGGATCTGCT
Source organism: Bacillus sp. MUM 13 (assembly GCF_001866725.1). Taxonomy (NCBI): domain Bacteria; kingdom Bacillati; phylum Bacillota; class Bacilli; order Caryophanales; family Bacillaceae; genus Bacillus; species Bacillus sp. MUM 13. The sequence goes on along the minus strand of NZ_MLYQ01000083.1, from coordinate 12,365 downwards.
TTTGTTTTATAGAAAAAAACATCTCTTATACCCCTTATCGCAGTACTCCCCAATAATTAGGAGGAAATATAATGACTCATTTTCAAAATAAAAATGCTCTAATTACAGGAGCAAGTCACCAAAGAGATATAGGTACAGCAATTTGCCGTAAGTTAGCTTCTCAGGAATTAATATTTTCTTTACGCATTGGAATTCTGATACTAGTTGGATAGAAAAATTCCAACAAGAGATTACAAACACAGGAGTCCTTTGTGAAAACCTAAAAATTGATCTATCAAATGAAAATGCTGCATTCAATATACTTGATACAATGCAAACGAAACTAGGATTCCCTTCAATCTTGGTCAATAATGCAGCCCATTCAATAAAAAGTAATTATTTAGAGTTAGATGCAAGAACACTTGATCAACATTATTCAGTTAATATGAGGTCCACTTTCCTTCTCTGTTCAGAATTTGCTCGCCGTTTCAAAAAATTTGATTTAGATGGAGGAAGAATAATAAATATGACATCAGGGCAAGAAATAGGACCTATGCCCGGTAATCTAGCTTATGTTGCAACTAAGGGGGCTATTTCAGCTTTTACTAGGTCATTATCTCAAGAACTTGCACCAATTGGAATTACGGTTAATGCTGTAAACCCTGGACCAACCGATTCAACTTGGATGAATGATAAATTAGGGAGTACCTTTTGCAGAAATTCCCTATGGGTCGTATTGGGTTACCAGAAGATGTCGCACGTACTATTGCCTTTCTTGGTAGTGATGAAGCAAATTGGATAACTGGTCAGATAATACATTCAGAAGGAGGATTTATTCGAGGCTAAAACAGGTCCAGAGCGATATTTAAATACGAACCTGAATCAATGATATAGACAATGTTAGGGGGATTTTAATGAAAAGTCAGTACGAAAACGAAGAGATGCTAACAGGAGGGAATGTTTCAAGCGTATTTCGTTCGGGAGATACTGTTCGGCGAGAATTAAAACCTGATAGTGCTAAAATTCATAAGTTATTGCAGCATTTGGAAAGTAAAGGTTTTGAATATGCACCGAAGTTTTTAGGTATCGATGAAAAAAATAGAGAAATATTATCGTATATTGAAGGAGAAACTGGTAATTATCCTTTAAAACAATACATGTGGTCGGATGATGTTTTAACAGAAATAGCAAAAATGCTCCGTCTATACCATGATTCAATAAGTGATTTTTCATTTGATGATAGCTGGCAATCGATAGATAACACCCCGCAACCGTTTGAGGTTATATGCCATAATGATTTTGCAATATACAACATCATTTTTAAAAATAAGAGACCAGTAGGTATTATTGATTTTGATGTTGCTGGGCCTGGTCCAAGACTTTGGGACATTGCCTATACTCTTTACACTTGTGTCCCCTTGAGTAAATTTTCTGTACTAAATGCTAACCAAGTAAAACAAAGAATTAAATTGTTTTTTAGGTCTTACGGTGAGGAAGTTAATGAGTACTGGTTAAAAATGGTTTTACTAAGATTAGAAGGATTATGTAAACTAATGACAAGAAAAGCCAATGAAGGTGATGTTGCTTTTCAAAAGATGGTGGATGAAGGGCATCTTGAACACTACCAAAAGGAACTTCAATTCATTCGTGAACATGAAGAAGAATGGATTTAAGGGTAAGGTTTTATTGAACAAATAAGTGCTTGATCAAAAATAGGGAATGTCAATTGACGATCCCTTTTTTGTACCAGTAATCATAGGTATCAAAATTTTAACTTGCAGAAAAGATCGTAAAAGAATCTACTTAACCTATAGGGTGCTTTACTTCATAAAAGGGTTGCTTTGGCAGCTCTTTTTCTTATGGATTAAACGGGGTGCGATTCTACAGTAAGAAGTATGGTTTGCAGATTAGTGTATAAAGGAGTCTGTCATACATTAGAGAATTAATTAAGATATCATAGTTTTTTGGGGGATACAAAGTGAGGAATAATGCTACCTTTTTAAAAAGTGTAAATACTTTAGTACAAATGCACCAAAATGGACTTTTAGGCGGAGAAATAATGCCTGAAGATGTTTTGATTGGTGTTGTTACAGAAGAAGAATTGATGAATGTATTAACATTGCCAATGGCGTTAAATTATCAAAGAAATTCATACACGTTATGGGAATCTGTAGTAAAAGCGTATCAGGATTCAAATATCAAATGGATTTTTGATCCGACTCTTGCAGCTAATAGCAATACAGAGCGACTTCGAGAAGCATTACTCCTTCATCGTGTAGGATTGCAACCAAACCGCCATCCTGAAATTTGGCAACGTGTAGCCAAAGGCCTTGTGGAATCTTCGGAAAAAGGAGATGTGCAAGGATTGATTGAGTTTGTTCAATCTGATATCGCTCATCTAAAGGCAATGATGCAAGGAACAAGAAAATCAGATTTTCCTTATCTCTCTGGACCGAAAATTTTTAATTATTGGCTATATGTTTTGGAAAGTTATACAAATGTTTCTTGGAAATCTCGTGAATTAATCACAATTGCACCAGATACACACATTTTAAAAGCTTCGGTTAAATTAGGTTTATGTGCAGAGGAAGTTTTAAATGGCGGAGCAGATGATAGACAAGTGGTTGCTACTGCTTGGGAAATGGCACTTGCTGGAAGTGGCTTAGCACCAATTGATGTACATACTCCATTATGGTTATGGAGCCGAGCTGGGTTTCCACCACTTCTTGCATCTCCTTCAAGCCGTTTATTTATTGACAGCAAAAATATATAAAAGTTAAGAGTCTCAAAACTGATTTTTTACACTCTTAATTTTTTTGATTTGTTCACTATAAGTACACTTATAGTGAACTATAGAGTGAAGAGTGAATAAAATTAATTGCTATGATACCTAGTCATAAAAAGCCTTATAGCAAGTTAGAAAAAAATTCATTTAGACTTGTTATTCAGCGATACAAAGAATCTTGGTTCCTATGCAAAAAACAATAAACATAAAGACAGTGATATCGATGTTGCTTTCTACAGTGAAAATCAAAATCTTACTATATAAGTTTTTCAGATAGCACAAGAATTAGCGGATACCCTGAAGATTGAGGTCGATTTGGTCAATATCCGCACGGTATCCACAGTTTTTCAAGCCCAGATATATACTACCGGTACTATTATATATTCAGCGAATGACACTTTTCTTAAAAAACTCCAAATGACAGCCCTCAGACTGTATGCAAAGTTGAACAAAGAACGCCAAGGTATCATTAAAATATTGATGAAGGGCGGGACTATATATGAAAAATGATGTGATTTTAAATAAGATTAGTGTGATTGAGCGCTGCATGAAACGCATTCAAGAAGTTTATGGAAACGATGCTGGCAGCCTAAAAGACTTCACTAAACAAGACTCCATCATACTCAATATACAGAGAACCTGTGAAGCATCCATAGCTTTAAGGCGTTTGACTGTATGTTCATCAATAATTAAGGCAGCGTGAAGCATATCAAACGCATCTCTGCTGGTTTGAGGCAATCCCAATCTCTGTTCAGCCACAATATACATAGCCAAGTCGAAGTGGGTTTTAGGAACATAGCCGTTCATGACTATCAGACAGACCCCTAATATAGACATACTGCAGCAAATTGTTGAAAATCACCTCGGAGATTTTACTGACTATACAAAGCGGATCCTAAAATTCTGAAAAAGGGGTTTTATGAAAATACAAAATCCGAGTTTATGACTTACATACAAATAAAGAAACAATCAAGCTAGATGAGGTTTTTGAAACTAAAGATGAGGCTGAAGCTGCGATTGAGAAACTGGAACTTCAGTATCCAGAAAAGTATGAGTATGTGAAGGTTCCTGTGAAAAATTAATAATTGCAGACCCTTCCCTGGCTATATTTTAGCTGCTACGCTAACAGGTTAATAAAACATAATATAATTATGTAAACAACTATTAATTTTACGTATAATTGACATTGTTCGACAATCAGGAGTGTTATTATGGCCAACACTAGGCAACACCAAGTGCATGAACATAAGTTAGAGAAATTAGTCAAATCCATGCCATTCTATATAACAGAATACGTGGATAATAAATTAGATACGAGATCCCCCTCGACCCTTTTGAATTATGTACTAGATTATAAATTGTTTTTAGAATGGCTAATAGCCGAAGGAATTACAACAGTCTCCACCATTCGTGAAATTCCTCTCTCTGTTTTAGAGAATTTAAAATTGGTAGAAGCCCGTTCATTCATTGAATTCCTTGAGCGGAGAAACATTCCCATTAACAAAAAGGAAACAAAAAAGGCAGAAAAAGTATCAATTAATCGTAAAATCTCAGCCCTTCGTTCTCTCTATAAGTACCTGACTATCCAAACAGAAAATGATGAGGGTGAACCTTATTTTTATAGAAATGTGATGCTGAAAATAGAAGTAAACAAGCTTAAAGAAACGTTAAGCGCCAGGGCATCCAAAATATCTGAAAAAATTTTTCATAACGATGATGATGCCCGGTTCCTTGATTTCGTTAAAAATGATTATGTGAACGAGATACCTGAGAATTCCAGGAAAATTATATACTTTAAAAGAGACAAAGAAAGAGATTTAGCTGTTTTATCGCTATTTTTAGGCAGCGGGATTCGTGTCAATGAACTTTCAAATCTTCGTCTGCGCGACCTGGATTTTGAAGGAAATCAGATTCATGTATTGCGTAAAGGCGGCAAACATGATGTAGTAGCTGTTGCACCTCCTTCCATGCAAGATGTAAAGAACTTTTTAAATATCCGTGTAAGTCGTTATAATGGCTCTTCTGAAGAATTAGATTGTATTCCTTACAAGGATTAATAATGCGGCTAATCCCCTATCTAACAGGGCTATTGAAGCACTTTTCAAAAAGTATACACAAGCATTTAACACCAATAAAGCTATGTCTCCTCATAAATTAAGACATACTTATGGGACAGACTTAATGGAGCAATCGGGTGATATTCACCTCCTGATGACGCAACTTGGATATACTTCAACAAATACTGTTGCTTTATATACAAAACCAGAGCAGGAAAAATCAAAAATGGCAGCTGAAAATAGGGTACTTCGAAGAAATAATGTAAAATAGTAAGTTCTTTATTATTTTACCCTCAGCTAATATTTGAAAATAAGAAGAGGCTTTCAAAACCACGCCTGACAAACAATTGTGAAAAATTAAAATTTTGTTTTGCTTTTATTTTTATTTTTATTCTAATCTTAGAGTGTCTTTGCAGAATATTATATGATACAAAGCCAGTTTGACGAGTGAACGAATCCGCAAAAGAGCCACTAAGTATATATCTATACTTTAGAGGCACCATGAGAATGTGGAAGCAAAGGAAAAAAGTATTCGTTTTCCCTTGTGATATGTTCAGCCATTGTATGAAAATAGCGTGTATGGTGCATGTTAAAGGTAAAATGCATTTCTGTGGCATGACTCCGTTTCATGACTGGCTGGTGATTAACAAGTGAATAAATGTATTGTGTATTTCCTATACCTTGCAGCGGGATTTTTCCTTTTCTTTTCATATTCAGGATTTGCAGAAAATGAACTGTCAGGGTCTATAGAAAAAGACTATGTAGATAAAAAAACAAAAAAAATTGTAACAGAAGAAATGGGCATGAATGTTGTGGAAAAAACAAATTACGAAATTTTGCTTTCCTCGGGATACAAGATTTCCGTCCCTAAAGAATATTATGATAGTTTATCAAAAGGTGAACCGGTGACAATTTTAAAGAAAAACCATGAAGCAAGGTTACTTTCTAACAAATATTGATAATAAAAAAATACTGTTCTCTAGCACCCCCAGAATAACTTGCTGAAAACAAGGAAATCTGGGGGTGCTGCCGTATTATCTGCCATCATTATTTGTGTTACAATTGTTCAGGATATAAACGGCAAGAATTGTCTAGTTAATAAGCATTTGGTTGTTTTTTCATTTCTCTATCTTAAAACAGGTATTGTATCATTAATTTAGGTTTTTGTTACAGAAACTCACCGGAAGGAGCAAATCTCTTGAATATAAAAATAACAAAGAAAATCATCAAAGAATTATGCGGAACAGTCTCCTTCAAACGAGGTGAGGCTTTTTACACAGCAAAAAAAGTTAGATTTGAAACAATCAATACCGATCGCTGTGAAGCAACGGTGACTGGCAAAGAAGAGTTCAGGGTAATTGTCCAAAGAGAGGACAGTGGAGGTTTCCGCACATCCTGTACTTGTCCCTCGCTTGTTTCCTTTCAAAGGAAGTGTCAGCATGTTGCCGCTGTTTTGCTGGCGATATTTGAACATAAACATTCCCTTTCTACACTTTCAAATCCAAAGCATGCTGGATTAGCTGGGAGTGAAGAAGGAGAAAACGGCTGGCTTGATTTATTCAGCGAAAAACCAATACCACAAACCAGGCACCAGCTGCACTTTGAAACCAGGCAAGTGATCCATACGGAATTTATATGCAAACTCCTCGATGTAGATAAAAAGATTGCAATTGGTATAGAAATGAAACTGAATTCAAAAAAAATCGATCATATCTATGGTTTTTTGGAAGATATAAAAAGGCGAGAAAGGGATTACTCATCATATTCTTTCATATATAATCCTTCCCTTCATTGCTTTTCGGAAGAGGCAGACACTGTATTACAGCACTTGGTTCAAGTGATTTCCGATAAGGTAGTATACAGCAATTCTCCTTCAGATCGACCTATTCATTCAAGCAGTGAGGAAGTATTGCTGATTCCTCCATCAGCATGGAAACTGCTTGCTCCCGTGCTGGCGAATTTTTCTTCGGTCAAATTCGAAGATCAACTGAATGTCTATAATCGACTTGTCATAACTAAAGAATTACTTCCTTTGCAATTTGCCTTTGCAGAAAGCGCGGGAAATGATTATCAGCTCAAGATAAATGGCATGCAGAAAGTCCAAATTTTGGATGACTATCATTCTGTTTTTTGTGAAGGGAAATTGTTTCAGCTGACAGATGAGGACTTCAAACGTCTCCGTGAATTACAGCAAATGCAAAAGAAATCCAGACACCATGTCATTCCGATTTCAGGCAGTCAGGCAGGTTTTTTTCTTGAGAAAGTAGTTCCCGGCTTAAAAAAATTAGGTCAGGTCCAAATTTCAAAGGCCATTACATCACAGGTTATGAAAACGCCGCTGATTGCAAAGCTATATTTGGATCGGGTGAAGAATCGCCTGCTTGCCGGGCTTGAGTTCCATTATGGCGGGATAGTGATTAATCCTTTAGAAAGCATGGAATCACCGGGTTCCCTCCTTGCTAGAGATATAGAAAAAGAAGAATCCATTTTGGAAGTAATGGAGAACAGTTCGTTTGCCAAAACAGATGGCGGCTATTTTATGCAAAACGAAGAGCTGGAATATGAGTTTTTATATCATACAGTGCCAAAACTTCAAAAGCTTGTGCAGATCTATGCGACAACGGCAGTCAGAAACCGTATTTTCAAGGGGACATCAAGACCTCAAATCAGTGTGAGGATAAAGAAAGAACGGACAGATTGGCTGGAGTTTACATTTGAAATGGATGGAATTCCTGAAAAAGAAATACGCGACCTTTTATTCGCCTTAGAAGAAAAAAGAAAATATTACAGAATGAGAAATGGGTCACTATTCTCCCTGGAAACAAGGGAAATAGAAGAAATAAACAGGTTTTTGAATGCTGCTCCAAAACAGAGGCAGGATCTCGGAAGCTCATGGGAGATGCCCATTGTAAAAAGCCTGGCTTTTCTTGACGCTTCTGGAGAAAGCAATATTTTTTTGCTTGAAGAGTCGTTTCGGCAATTTCTTGAAAAAATCAGCAATCCCGCTTTGCTCGATGCTAAGATCCCACAGAGTCTTAAGCCCATTCTCCGGGATTACCAGGTACATGGCTACAAATGGATGAAAGCATTGGCAGGATACGGTTTTGGCGGGGTTTTAGCAGATGATATGGGACTCGGCAAAACACTTCAGAGCATATCCTATCTCGTGTCAGAGCTCCCTGTAATCCGAAAAAAGAAGCAGCGGGCACTTGTTGTCTGTCCTTCATCGTTAACATATAACTGGCTCAGTGAAATGATGAAATTTGCTCCCGACATTCAAGCTGCAGTATCAGATGGCAGCCAAGCGGAAAGAATCCAGCTTCAAAACAATATAAGTGAACTGGATGTAATTATTACCTCATATCCTCTTCTCAGAAGAGATATCCAGTGGTTTGAGAAGCAAAGCTTTCATACCGTATTTTTTGATGAGGCGCAGGCCTTTAAAAATCCTGCTACCCAAACCGCCAGGGCAGTAAAAAAAATCCAGGCAGATCACCGTTTTGCACTGACTGGGACGCCTGTGGAAAATGCAAGTGAGGAGCTGTGGTCCATTTTTCATGTTGTATTTCCGGAATTATTCCTGGGTTTAAAAGAGTATAGTAATCTTACTAGAAAAACGATTGCGAGGAGAATCCGCCCATTTATGCTCAGAAGGCTCAAAAAGGATATCCTCGAAGAGCTGCCCGGAAAAATGGAGCTTATAGAAACAGCAGACCTGCTTCCGGAACAAAGAAAGCTATATGCTGCCTATCTGGCTAAGCTTCGGCATGATACATTAAAGCATCTTGATAAAGATACACTTCGAAAAAATCGGATAAAAATCCTGGCAGGCTTGACAAGGCTGCGCCAAATTTGCTGCCACCCTGCATTATTTGTGGATGGGTATGAAGGAAGCTCTGCTAAATTCAACCAGCTGCTTCAGATTATAGAAGAATCCAGACTCACAGGCAGAAGAGTGCTGATTTTTTCCCAATTCACGAAAATGCTGGAGCTGATAGGAAAGGAATTTTCAGGTAAAGGCTATCCTTTTTTCTATCTAGACGGCCACACACGCCCGGATGAGAGATTGGACATCTGCAGCAGGTTTAACTCTGGAGAACGTGACTTTTTCCTGATTTCCCTGAAAGCTGGGGGGACAGGACTCAATCTTACCGGAGCGGATACTGTCATTTTATATGATAACTGGTGGAACCCGGCAGTAGAGATGCAGGCTGCAGACCGGGCGCACCGTATTGGCCAAAAAAACATTGTCCAGGTAATTAAGCTCGTGGCCCGCGGTACTATTGAAGAAAAAATGAATGAACTTCAGGAGAAAAAAAAGCATCTTATTGAAGATATTATTGATTCTGAAGAAAATAAAAAAAATGCGGCACTTACAGAGGAAGACATCCGGAGTATTTTATTGATTTAAAGGGCTATCCAATGGCCGAATTCAAATGTAAAAGAACACTCACCTGAAGCCAGCAAAATAATATTTGCTGGCATGTTTATTTGGAAAGCAGGTTTGCTTAGTGTGTTTGGCAGAATAAAATCTTTCAATAGAAGCATACTATCTCTCGCTATCAATTCGTTTTTCGTAAAGGAGAAATAGGGGTGCAGGGATCAATGGAAATAATAATCAGGACCTTTACATCCTTTCTTCTGCTTTGGATTTTTATCTCTCTGATCGGCAAACAGGCAATCGCCCACAGGTCGAATCATTTATATGTGGCATCGATTACAATGGGTACGATTGGAGGAAATCTTGCTTTTAATATAAAAATTAAATTTTTGTATTTTATTATCGCTCTTATTTTAATGGGGGCCATTGTTTATATATTGAATATCCTTGCCGCCAGGAACTTCAAGTATCGAAAATGGATTGCTGGTGAGCCTTCAGTTTTAATAAAGGATGGAAAGCTGCATGAAAACACGATGAAAAAGATTGATTACTCATTGGAAACTCTCATGCAGGATCTGCGCGGAAAAGATATATTCGATGTGGAGGAAGCAGATTGCGCAATACTTGAGGTAAATGGAACATTGTCCGTTAAAAAAAAGTCTCAGTTCCAGCCGCTGTCAAGGCAGGATTTGGATGGAGTGCTTAGAAGTGGTCCTATTGAATTAATCATGGATGGTGTGTTGCTCCCGGGAAATCTTACGATGAGCAGATTCAGCGAAGAGTGGCTTATGGCTGAATTGAAAAAGAAAAACCTTTCTGTATCTGATATTTCCTATGCGGTGGCAGGATCGAAGGGCGATCTATATGTTGAACAATACGGGAAAGATTCAAAATAACAGATCAATTTCTATTTAAAAAATATGTCATAGATAGTATGATGAAAAATAGAATAATTTTCCTATGAAAGGGGATTTTTCTATTTATTATCTTAATGACAAAACAGCTATCATTACAGGTGTGAGCCATGATAAAGGAATAGGGGCAGAGATTTGCAGGAGGTTTGCTAAAGAAGGCGCGGATATTTTTTTCACTCATTGGTCTGCAGACATAGACTGGCCAGAAAGCTTTCAAAAAGAAATAAAGAATTATGGTGTACGCTGTAATCATGCGGAAATAGACTTGTCTCATCCTGATGCTGCTGCCCATATTATGGATAGGGTGTCTGCTGTGATGAATTTCCCCCAAATTCTAATAAACAATGCGGCCCATTCTGTAAGAGACAGTTATAAGGAATTAAACGCAAAAATCTTGGATGATACATATGCTGTAAATATGAGGTCAACCTTTTTGCTATGTACAGAATTTGCCCGCAGATTAAAGGATATGAAAAATGCTTCTGGCAGGATTATAAATATGACTTCGGGACAGGCTTTAGGGCCTATGGTTAATGAACTGGCTTATGCAGCAACTAAAGGAGCAATTTCAGCCTTTACGGTTTCTTTGTCTGCAGAACTTGCGCCTTTAGGCATTACTGTGAATGCTATCAATCCAGGGCCGACGGATACTGGCTGGATGACAGGAGAAATAAAGGAGCAGCTTCTGCCTAAGTTTCTTTCTGGACGCATGGGAAAACCTGAGGATGCGGCGCGTTTAGCTGCATTTCTTGCAAGTGAAGAAGCCCAGTGGATCACAGGGCAGATCTTGAACTCTGAAGGCGGATTCTTGCGAAGCTAAAGGCAAGATTTTTTATAATGATGCACATTAAATGCCCACCAAGAATTTATCTGGACAGTAAAACGGCAGCGGCACCGCTGCCGTTTTATGCTTTTAGAAAGAGTCAACTTAATTTTTAATCCATTTAGTAAGCGAATATCCTTGAAGCATGCCACCCAAATTAATAATAGGACTTGAAGAATCAATAAAATCAAGTTATTATATCGGTATTCTTTAAAAAGAGAAGTACAACTTGCAGTCTGCCTTCGATTCTAATTTGATGAGATTTAAATGGGAAGATGTGCAAGCCAAATCGGCTTTATTTAAAATAATGAGTTCAGAACCGAGTAATGAAAGGGAATATTTTATATGCTGCTGCTCAAAAGTTTTATTTTAGGATTTTCTGTATCAGCTCCAATAGGGCCGATAGGTTTATTATGCATTCAAAGGGTTCTCTTAAAAGGGAGATCTGCAGGGTTCCTGACAGGATTAGGTGCCGCCACAGCCAATATTATTTATGCTGGCATCGCTGCTTTCGGTTTTTCTGCCATTTCATTCTTTTTAGTTGAAAAGCAATTATACCTTAAAATCATTGGAAGTCTTTTTTTGCTATACTTAGGCATAAAAACATTTTTAAAAAAATCAACTAACAAGGCAGCTGACTTGGATGGCAGCAGTTTGTTCCGTATGTATGCTTCAACGCTCTTATTAATGATTACGAATCCTGTTACCATCCTGAATTTTGCAGGAATGTTTGCAGGACTTGGCTTTGAACAAAATTCAAGTCCCGTGCAGACAAGCACCCTTTTGATCAGCGGCGTTTTTTTGGGTGCCATCTCCTGGTGGATCATTTTAAGCTTTGCTGTCAGCATTCTTAGAACAAAAATTACTCCATATATGGAGTATGTGAATAAAATAGCCGGATTATTGATCGTTATTCTGGCTTTATTGAATTTCATACATTCTACTTAGTTAATATTCATATTAAAAGTACGCAGCTTCGGGATTTACATGCTTATATGAATACTTGCAATTACCCATTTATACTAATACTTGTGATACGTAATGGAGCTTGCTGGGCTAATCTCTCCAGCTTCATAAACTCTGCCTAAAAATAAAACAGGCGGAGTTTTTGTCTGTTGATGGACATTGTGTGCATCTATCAATAATTTCGATAGATGGAAAGAGAGGAACATCTGTTTTACACTGTGGTTCCAAAGGTATACAGCCTTTCAGTTACCCATCTCATTATAGATTTTTCCGCATTCCCAGCAAACATACCGGCCGCTAAAAGCAAATTAATTTTACAATGGTAAAAGCCTATACTAATTAAGAATCTGATAATCAAAATAACTATTTTGATTTAAAATATATAATTTCAGGGTCTCCATCGTCTAAATTTTCAACTATCCCACTTTGAATAAATCCATTTGAATTAAATACTTTATGC
>NZ_MLYQ01000082.1:0-28519 GCF_001866725.1 Bacillus sp. MUM 13 | reverse complement strand
ATTTTCTCTCTTTTTTATTGGCTGTTTTCGTAAACTTTGCTGCTTTGGAACAAGGGGTTGATTTCCGTTAATCCTGCAGGAAGCGGCGTCATTAGTCTTTGATCCTCCAAACAAGGCGCTTTCGCTTTTTAAATCCAGCTCCAGCGCCTAGCCCCTCGAGGTCATAAGTGAATTGAAGGCAAAGAACGCCTTCTATTCTTCCGCGCCTTATGCAGGTCGGGGCTAAACAGGCGCTTGCGCTTTTTGTTATTAAAGCAAGAAGGCTATGCCTGATAGGAGGGTGGTTAGCAGCATGGATAGCAGCATGACGTATACGACGATTTTTGTGAACTTTTTGTTTTTCATTTTTTCTCTCCCCGATTACGTTTGTTACTATTATTTTACCGTCTGTCCTCTGCGTTCACAAGAATAAAGTCAAACTTCAAAGCGTGCAGTGTCCCGGCATGCTTGCGGTTATTGCCAGTTTCATCTGTTTTTTGATGCAATATTTAAGAAAAGCAGATTTTTAGCAGGAATTATGACGATTTATACCGAATATTGTTATGTTGAAATAGTGGTAAATCTAAAGTTGGGAGCTGCTTGCCATGATTGAAAAAGTGGATCATATAGGGATAGCGGTAAAGTCGATTGATCAGGCGCTGCCGCTATATACAGAAACGTTTGGTTTAAAGCTGTTAGGGATTGAAGCAGTGGAAAGCCAGGGAGTGAAGGTTGCCTTCATCTCTGCAAATAATGTAAAGCTGGAATTATTGGAAGCGTTATCAGGAGACAGCCCTGTTGCTAAATTTATTGAAAAAAGAGGAGAAGGCCTCCACCATATTGCCTGGGGAGTGCAGGGGATTGAAGAACGAATTGCAGAAATAAAAAGCTTTGGGATAAAGATGATTGATGAAACTGCGAGAACAGGGGCTCATCAGGCAAGTGTTGCTTTTTTGCACCCCAAATCAGCTGCTGGCGTGCTTTATGAATTGTGCGAACCCAAAAAGGAGGAAGACACAAATGACTGACATCTATGAACAAATTAATGAGCTTTATGACAGGCGCAGGGAAGTGGAGCTAGGAGGCGGGGACGAAAGAATTGAAAAGCAGCATGAAAAAGGAAAGCTGACTGCGAGAGAGAGAATCGAGCTGCTTGTTGATCCAGGGACGTTCATCGAATTGAATCCCTTCATTGAACACCGAAGCAGGGATTTTGGCCTTGATAAGGTAAAGGGGCCTGGTGACGGAGTAGTAACCGGATACGGGAAAGTGAATGGCAGGGACATTTACTTATTTTCTCAGGACTTTACCGTATTTGGCGGGGCATTGGGCGAAATGCATGCAAAGAAAATTGCAAATGTCATGGATTTGGCTGCCAAGAATGGAGCCCCCTTTGTAGGACTGAACGATTCTGGCGGTGCACGGATCCAGGAGGGAGTCGTTTCGCTGGACGGGTATGGACATATTTTCTATAGAAATTCGATTTATTCAGGCGTTATTCCCCAGATATCCGTCATAATGGGGCCGTGTGCGGGCGGCGCTGTTTACTCCCCTGCCATTACAGACTTTGTTTTCATGGTGGAGAAAACGAGCCAGATGTTTATCACAGGGCCAAAAGTCATTGAAACGGTTACAGGAGAAAAAATAAGCTCCGAGGACCTTGGTGGAGCGGATGTCCATAATACAATCAGCGGAAATGCCCACTTCAAGGGAGAGTCTGAAGAAGAAGTCCTGAAGATGGTGAGGGAACTGCTAAGCTATCTTCCGCAGAACAATGAAGAAAAGCCGCCGCGGCTTGAGGCTTCACAGGAAGATGACTATCGTCCGGATTTAACAGAAGTCATTCCGTTTGATGGCCTTCGTCCCTATGATGTCCGGAAAGTCATTGAGCAGGTGGCTGACAGCGGGTCCTTTATGGAAGTCCAGAAGAATTTTGCCAAGAATGTTGTTGTGGGACTGGCAAGAATCAAGGGTGAGACGGTAGGGCTTATCTGTAATCAGCCTAAGGTATTAGCAGGAGGGCTTGATATTGATTCCTCCGACAAAGCGTCAAGGTTTATCCGGTTTTGTGATTCGTTTAATATTCCCCTTATTACCTTTGAAGATGTTTCTGGATTCTTCCCTGGTGTCAAACAGGAGCATGGAGGGATTATCCGCCATGGAGCTAAAATCCTCTACGCATATTCAGAGGCCACTGTGCCTAAATTAACCGTTATCCTAAGGAAAGCATATGGAGGGGCGTACGTAGCATTGAACAGCAAATCCATTGGAGCGGATCTTGTTTTTGCCTGGCCAAATGCCGAAATTGCGGTAATGGGCTCACAAGGGGCTGCCAATATTATTTTCGCGCGTGAAATCCAGAACAGCGAAAATCCTGAAGAGACACGTGCCGAAAAAATCGAGGAGTACAGGCAGAAGTTCGCAAATCCATATGTAGCAGCGAGCCAGGGAATGGTCGATGATGTGATTGACCCCCGTGAAACAAGGATCAAGCTTATCCAATCGCTTGAAATGCTGAGAAACAAGAAAGAATCCCGGCCGTTTAAAAAGCACGGTAATATACCGCTTTGATGATCAGAAGAAAAAAACGGAATATTTGCCGAGCATCTGTTTTTAGCAGTATACTAAAGATGGGATTTTACATATTGCTAAAAAGCAGTCAAATAAAGCAGAAGTGCTGTATGAATGGTTCAGCATGATGCCTGAAAATTTTTGGAGGTATTGCCGGGATGATTAATGAAGATCGTTTAGTAAAAGAATTTATGGAATTGGTGCAAATCGATTCTGAAACAAAATTTGAAACAGAAATTGCAAAAGTGCTTAAGGAGAAGTTTTCAAGCCTTGGAGTAGAAGTTTTTGAAGATGATACTACTGCACAAACAGGTCATGGAGCGGGCAATCTGATTTGTACGCTTAAAGGTACGAAAGAAGGAGCAGATACCATTTACTTTACTTCTCACATGGATACAGTAGTTCCTGGCAAAGGAATCAAACCGTCCATTAAAGATGGTGTGATCGTTTCTGACGGCACAACAATTCTTGGTGCCGACGATAAAGCAGGACTTGCTGTTATGCTTGAGACACTCAAGGTGATCAAAGAGCAAAACATTGCACATGGAACAATTGAATTCATCATTACAGTCGGCGAGGAATCAGGTCTTGTTGGGGCTAAGGTTTTGGACCGTTCATTAGTTACGGCAAAATTCGGCTATGCGCTTGACAGTGACGAGAAGGTTGGAAACATTATTGTAGCTGCTCCTACGCAGGCAAAGGTTTCTGCTGTCATCACCGGCAAAACAGCCCATGCGGGTGTTGCTCCTGAAAAAGGTGTATCAGCGATTACCATTGCTGCTAAAGCCATTTCCAGAATGCCTCTTGGACGCATCGATTCAGAAACTACGGCTAATATCGGACGCTTCGAAGGCGGCCAGCAAACGAATATCGTATGCGACCATGTTGAGATTTTAGCAGAAGCACGTTCCCTTGTGCCTGAAAAAATGGAAAAGCAAGTGCAAAAGATGAAAGAGGCGTTCGAATCAGCTGCAGAAGAAATGGGCGGCCGTGCTGATGTTGATGTGAAAGTCATGTACCCTGGTTTCAAATACGGTGCAGGTGACCATGTAGTGGAAGTGGCAAGAAAAGCTGCCGAAAAAATCGGCCGTCCTTGCGAATTGCTGCAAAGCGGAGGCGGAAGCGATGCTAACGTAATCGCCGGATTCGGAATTCCGACTGTCAACCTTGCAGTCGGCTATGAAGAAATCCACACGACCAATGAAAGCATTCCAGTTGAAGAACTAACTAAGCTGGGAGAAATGGTCATTGCCATCATCAAGGAAGTAGCAGGCGAATAATCAATGGAAAAGAGAAATTCCTTTCATAGGAATTTCTCTCTTTTTCTGAAATTTTCATGGTTAAATAGTCACGCTAGAGAAAAAGGGTATATTAGGTGAAATGGACTAAATCCCTTTTTGTAACACTGGAAAATCAGCAGACAAGATTATAGTTTCTATCAAAAAGATTGAAGGTGATGACTTGATGAAGGATTCGCAGAAAATTGTGGTGATTACATCGGGGGAAGAAGAATTTGGTTTGCCTATCGAAACGGTGCAATCCATTGAAAAGCCTGTGAGCTTAACGGCAATCCCCCATTTCTCTGATGCTGTCGAAGGAATGGCAGCCATAAGGGATACACTGATTCCTATGATTTCTATTCAAAAGGTTTTGTTTCCGCATAAAAAACCTTCGGAAAAACAGGGAAAGTGGATTTTATTGAATACAGATGGCATGGCGATAGGGCTTATTGCGGATGATGCCCGCGAAATCCTCGATATTGCTGATGAACAAATTAAGATTGCTGGTTTCCTGGGTTATCAAAAAACAAAATACATAACAGGTGTAGCCGACCTGGGTGAAGGCAGGCTGATTTCCATTATTGACCCGCAGGTGCTTTGCCAGTCAATAGAAGGAATCAGCGGCATAGAAGAATACATATTAAACCAGCAATCGGGCTGATGAATGGTCCGTCAATCAAGACGAAGTGCAGGATGCAGTCATGTCCTTCTGTTTTGGAAAGAGCGGAGAAAATTTATTTTCTCCGCTAAATTTTTGTCTTCATTCCGTATAGGCCGGAAGCAGAATCAGGTCTCTTTACACACTTAAATACTAACTTAGTCACCTTCTTTGAGGGCTGGATAAAAAATAGAGACTGTGTTCCTATATAAAGATCTAAAATAGACCATCAAAGTATAATGCTTTTCCCTGGCTTCAGAGATTGATTTAACTGCAAAAATACATCTGACGTTCCTCGTCCTTCTCTTAACATTCATAAAAAATCTGGCTACACCTTCATTTTTTCTGTTTTCTATTTGATGTTTGCTAAGCTTGACCACTCCCATATATTTTCTTCCCATATCACATACTTTCCTTAGCGAAACAGCTCTTCTCCATAATTTTAGCGGAATTTCCTCCTGTAAAAATGCACTTGACTACAGTGATAATCCTCGTGAATCAGTATTGAGGGGATTAAAACCCCGGTATTTGGTGTTTTAAAAATCGAGGATTCAAGTAGAACCTTAGGGCATAAGGGGTTTTTCTTACAATTAGGCTCTTTTCTTAAAGATTGATGCTTTTTAAAATGTTCTGTGAAGAGATCCTGTTGTTAAACCGGGTTGATTAGGTACGAGGCTCCTATGGGATTAGGGCCACGCAGGCATCTCAACAACCGCCCCCGGAAAGCGAGCATCCTGGAGTGAAATCAGCCAATTGTTCAGGCAGCAACAATTTTTACGAAACAGCAACAATTATTAAAACCATGAAATCACAGCGTTTTATGATAGCCGGCATACACATTTTTTGTAATTTACGTCTTATTTGAGAATAAATGGTCTTTTATCTCGTTCCAATGTCCTCCCATGACACATATTAATACAGGGAAAATGATTATCCAGGAAGGGGAAAAATATTGATGAATAAGGAATTGTTTACTAATCTGATTGGTAAGGTTCTCAGGATAAACAGGGGAGGCCCAGAATCTAGGACGGGCATATTATTAGACGTTTCAGATGACCATTTGGCGATATTAACTGACCAAGAAGGTGTCGTCTACTATAAAACTTCTCATATCAAAAGTATTACTGAGAATGTAAAAAAAGGCTTCGAATTTAAAGTGGAGGTTCCGCTGGATTTTTCTTATAAAACAGCTTCAAATTTTAAAAGCTTACTAGATGAACTTAAAAATCATTGGGTAAATATTAACCGTGGCGGCCCGGAGAAACTTGAAGGAATACTTTGCGATATTAATGATGAATTCGTTACGGTATTTTTTAACGAAGAAGTTATCCGCCTGGCATTATTCCATATCCGCAGTATCAGCTATGGGGAAAAAGTAGAAAAAGCAAAAGAAGATGAAAAGGCAGAAAATAATAAAGATAAAAATGCAGATAAAGCAGATAAAAATGCAGATAAAAAATCAAACGAAAAGAAAAAATAAATTATCTTATACTTGTGTCGCTTCTATATAGAGAAGCGACCCTGCCTATATTAAGGAGGGCATTAAAGTTGATAAAACAAAACTTTTACGAGGAACTTAATCCGCTGATAGGTTTTAATATTAGTATCATTACAAATAATCACAATGTTCATAATGGGTTCTTGCTTGATGTGAAACGTGATTTTCTTGTCATTCAAATGGGAGCTAAAGAATGTTATTTTAGCTTAAATCATATATATGCGGTTTCTAAAAATACCAGAGATTTCAAGGGTAAAGTCTTTGACTACATTTCTACACAGAAACAAACCTTAATTGAATTATTAAATGAATTAAAACATCATTGGGTGACTGTTAACGGGGATAGTAATCTGCCTTTTGAAGGGTTACTAGGTACTGTAACGGATAGTTATATCGAGTTATTTAATAAGGATAAACAATTTTATATCCAATTGTCTAATATACATTATCTTTTAAAAGGTATCAATAAGAAGGAATCGTCTGAGGTTAAAGAACAGAAAAACAGTGAGGGGAAAACTGATAATAAACAGTCGGAGGAAAATCAAGGAAAGGGATTTAATGCTGATCAAAAGGAAGAGGGTGATGCATTAGAACCTAAAGTAAATCAAGAGTCATCTGCACCTCTTGAAAAAAGTAAACGTCAGGAGGTTTTACCTGAATTAAAAGAAGAACAACCTGTTCAATCTGAAATTACTAAAGATCAAGATATATTATTGGAGGTAAATCAGGTACTTGAAGAATTATCACAGCTAATTGCAGAGCCGGTCAACCGCGAAGGAAAAAGCGGACAGCACACAGTTTCTCCTGGATTCGAGCAGCCAGCTGCTCGAACTAAAGAACATAAAGCGGACAAAGATCTGGCCGAATCAATGGAGGATACGGCTGAATATAAGAATCAAATATCCGCTGAAAAAAAGGAAAAAAACATAGAAGTAAATGAGAAGGAAATTACTTCAGCAATTAATAAAAAGGAAATACAATCTGCAATCCAAGAAAAACATACAGAAGAAAGCTTACACTCAATCCCTAAGGAACCAAAATTGGCAGAAAAACATGATTCTAAGGAAAAAAGAGCAATGTTAATTAAGACTTTAATGGAATCCACTGAAAAGATGTTTACGGAAAATAGAATGCAAGAATCCCAATTTTCTTCTTTGATGAAGTATGCTCAAAGAATACACAGAAATAAACGGATTAAGCCTTAAAAATCATGATGCAGAATTGACCTGTATGGCAGGAGCGATCCCAATGACAGGGATGGTTATATATCTTCAATCTCCTTCATGGCTATCTGATATTGGCAGTTGGCAAAGTTCCATCCGGACGAATAAATAAACAAGTAAAACCCGCATACTTGCTAGTATCAATACCTTTATACATTTAAATAACAATTCTGCTATTCCAAAACGCTTTCCTTTAGTAATCAATGAAAGGCCAAATGCATGTTCTGGCATTTCGCTTATAATCTGATACAATAGTGAAAGATGTTAGGTGTATAAGGAAGTGGCAGTCTTGAAGGAAATGTACCCAAAAAAAGGAAGAGTTATTCTTCATGTTGATATGAATAGTTTTTATGCTTCTGTGGAAATGGCTTATGATTCGTCCCTTAAGGGAAAACCCCTTGCCATAGCCGGCAATGTGGAAGAGCGGCGGGGAATTATTGTTACCTGCAGCTATGAAGCGAGAAAATTTGGCGTAAAGACAACAATGCCCATTTGGGAAGCCAAGAAGCTTTGTCCTCAGCTCATTCTTCAAAAGCCTAATTTTGAACGGTACCGGAAAGCGTCACTCGCAATATTTGATATTCTAAGGCAATACACAGAACAGGTTGAGCCTGTATCCATTGATGAGGGATATCTGGATATAACCGAATGTGCACCGCTAGGCTCACCGCTTGAAATTGCCCGCAGTATTCAGCAGCGCATATTAGAAACAATGGACCTGCCCTGTTCGATCGGTATTGCTCCAAATAAATTCCTTGCCAAAACAGCTTCAGATATGAAAAAGCCAATGGGCATTACCATATTGCGCAAACGGGATGTTCCGGTTAAGCTTTGGCCGCTTGAAGTTGGCGAAATGCATGGAATCGGGAAAAAAACAGCGGAAAAGCTTCATTCGATAAATATCATGACAATTGGAGATCTGGCAAAGGCCCAGGAATTCTCTGTTAAGAATCTTCTGGGAATAAATGGAGTGCGTTTAAAGGAACGTGCAAACGGCAATGACGGGCGTCTGGTTGATCCAGAATCCATACATGACCATAAAAGCGTCGGCAATTCAACCACACTGCCAAAAAATACATCCAGCGAAAAAGAGCTGGTTGCCATTCTTGGCAAGTTATCTGAAAAAGTGGCAATACGGCTCAAAAACAAAGGACTCGTCGGCCAAAAAATTGGAGTGACCATCCGTTACGGAAACCTTAAAACGATTACGAGAAGCAAGCTCACTCCAAATCCTGTATGGTTAAAGGAAGATATTCATGCTCTTTGTGCGGATCTCTTCAGAAAGAATTGGAACGGTGAGAAGGTAAGGCTGCTTGGTGTAACTGCCTTTGAAGTGAAAGAAAAAGAAACCGCCTCTTTGCAGCTTGATCTTTTTTCTTTTGAGAACGAAGCTAAAAAAGAGCCCCTATATCAGGCAATGGAACAGCTGCAGAATAAATTCGGGAAAAGTATCATAAAAAGGGGAGTCGGCACAGCTTCTGACCCGAAGACGGCTGCTATTGGCACAGAAACAAGCTTTAACAAAGATTTGTTTGACAATTTTGCGCTTAAAGATACAAACAATAGGGATGCTGGAAAAGATATAAGGCAAAAATGGGATCAAGACTGACGATAAGTGAAGAAGGCTCTTTTCTTAAAAATTGCTGTTTTTAATGAGTTCTGTAAGACAAACCCATTGTTAAATCAGCCACCTTGTTCCATAGCAGCAAAGTTTACGAAAATAGCCATAAAGAAAAACACGCAGCTGGCCAAGTATCAGGCTTCTGTGTGTTTTTTTATGGAGCTTATTTTTCTTCTTTATTAAACCATAGAGGATCATTGTCATCTACATCACCATTATAATTGATGAGGATTTCCTCTCCTGCTTTTATATCCTTATACGCGTAAAAGTCAAAGGTGTGGTTTTTAAAGTTGATATCATACGTGGCATTCGGTTCGTATGAATGGTTAAATAGCATGCCATATCCCAGCAGGATTGCTGTATGGTTCGCGCCGTATTCAAAAGCATAATCATCGAGCAGCGTTTTTTCGATGTGAACATGCTGCTCATTGGGATAAGAAATAACCGGTGCTTCATGAATAAGTTCACCTTTTGCTATATCAGTTTTTGCAAACACGCCTCTATTGAATTCTCCATCACTTAGCGGAGATGTTTTGATTTCTATCATGAGATCACCTGCAATCTTTTCTTTTAAGTGTCTTACCTTTCTAATAGTGAAGGTTTATGTGTAAGAAAGCAACTGTTTTTAGCAGCTATTTCAGTAAAATTGTGCACTTCATTGCAAACATGAAACCAGACAGGGAAATGAATGACAAATTATTATTTTTTATTAAGGTTCTTTTCTTAATGGTTGCTGTTTTTTTATCAGTTTTGTGAGGCAATGTCTAAAAAGCGCATAACAGAAGGCACGACTAGCAGAATCGTATTAAAAACAGGGTAATATCCCTACATTAAAATAGGCCTGTTGGGATTTTTATGAAGATATTCTTTCATATAAGATATTAATATGTTTGCTTTTTAAAAAAATGGGGATATGGATAGTAAAAGAATTTTACGGCCACTCACAAGATAACGGGCAATCATACATACAATAGCATGATGGCTTTAAAAAGAGGAGTGATTGTTGTTATGATCTGGGTTATTATAGTTGTATTTTTGCTGTTTATCGGAATCGAGACAGGAATATCGCATTGGATTAATTCAGAAGTTAAACAGCACAAGCCTCTTCATAAAAGGAAAGAGATTGTGCATATCATAAAAGAGAAATTTCTTGGAAAAAAAGTTTCATAGTCCCGCAGAAAAGGATGCCTGCGCTGTAAAATTAAAGATATATAATTACTTATTTCTTTAGTTAAAGAGTGGGTTTTAATAAAATGTTTAACATTTTATTATTTTAAGGTATATCACAAGTCGCGTGATATGCCTTTTTATTTTAGTTAGATCCTATATCACTTGTATTTAGGGTGATGAATTAATGAAAGAATACACAGTTGAAAAGGTATCAGAACTAATTAGAAAAACACGAAGAAACGGTCAAGCGGTGGACATTATTATTTTTAAATTGTTTATATAATTAAAAATTATGGAGGGGGAGGGACAAGGATTGTTTCAATATGTGATATTTGACGTGGATGGTACCATTTTAGATACAGAAAAAGCTATATTAAAATCTTTACAAAAAGTCTTAAAAGAAGAGGGCAAAGATTATCAATTAGAGGATTTAAGATTTGCTTTAGGAATACCAGGAAAAGAAACATTACGAAGACTGAATGTGATGGATGTGGAACGTGTTCACCCAAAGTGGTCAGAGACTGTACTAGAATTTTCTCACGAGGTAAATGTTTTTCAGGATTTAGAAAATGTTATAAAAACTTTATCAGAAAGCCCTGTCAGAACTGGTATTGTGACTTCAAAAACCAAACAAGAGTTAATTGATGAATTTGAACCGTATGGATTGAGTTCATTTTTTGCTTACACGATAACTGCAAGTGATACTGAAAAACATAAACCACATCCTGAACCTTTATTAGCTTGTTTAGATGGGTTAAATGCGAATCAAGATGAAACAGTATATATAGGAGATTCTATATATGATATGCAATGTGCAAAAAGTGCAGGTGTGAAGTTTGCCCTTGCTTTATGGGGGGCTAAAACAAGTGAAGGATTTGATTCAGCAGACTTTGTATTAAAGGAACCTAAAGATATTTTACAATTAATAAAAATGTAAAAGCTAAATGGCTTGTGCAGTACAGCATCATCAATTGTTAAGAAAATAATCTTTGATGAATTATTCTTAAACTATAGGGTGCTTTCGTGCAACTACACGAAAAATTTTTTGTCGATGGTCCGAAAAAAAGGATAGATCATACAGATTATAGTCTGTTTACATCTATCCTTTATTTTTGTATTAAAATGTTTAACATTTTATATTATTCTTTGACTTAATACGTGTTGTTAGCAGGCACTTTATAATTCAATAAAAGCGCACGGCATCCTTTTACACTTCTGAAAGCTGATGCAGGATCAGCGGCCAGATTCCAGCTTTTCGATGGGCCACCAAAAATGCCCGTCTTTTTTCAGCAATTCATTTGCGCACTCCGGCCCTTTTGAACCCGAAGGATAATTCGGGAAAGATGTATCCTTTTCTGTTTCCCAGGCTTCAGAAATGCTATCGACGAATTTCCAGGAAAGAGCAACCTCATCCCAATGTGTAAAGTTCGTGGCATCGCCCCTCATACTGTCGAACAATAGCTTTTCATATGCCTCGGGCGTATTGATTCTGTCTATGCGGTTATTGGATACCGCTAAAGTTATTGGGGTTGTTTCAATGTCTTTGCCGGCCTTTTTTGCATTCAGGTGAAGGGTGATTCCTTCATCTGGCTGGATATGAATAACAAGGAGGTTAGGATTAAGCACCTGTTCTGCCCCGTAATATAAATTCATAGGAATGTCCTTGAATTGAACGACAATGGCAGTGGATTTCGCTTCAAGCCTTTTCCCTGTACGGATGTAAAACGGCACGCCAGCCCAGCGGAAATTATCAATTAATAGTTTGCCGGCTACAAATGTTTCTGTATTGGAAACAGGATCTACATTTTGCTCATCACGATATGCTGGCAGCTCCTTGCCTCCGGCAGAACCTGGTCCATACTGTCCCCGGACAAAATAATTCTTCACCTCATCTTTTGCCACCGGGCGCAGAGAGCGAAGCGCTCGCACCTTTTCACTCCGCACTTCATCATCCGTTAAACGGATAGGGGGTTCCATGGCAAGGAGGGCTACCATTTGAAGTAAATGATTTTGCACCATATCCCGGAGGGCACCGCTGTTTTCATAATACCGGCCGCGCTCTTCCACACCTAGTGTTTCACTTGAGGTGACCTGGATATTCGAGATATACCGGCTATTCCATAGCGGCTCAAAAATGGCATTTGAAAATCGGATCACTTCAATGTTCTGTACCATTTCTTTGCCGAGGTAATGGTCGATCCGGTAAATTTCCTCCTCGGAAAAGGCACTGCGGATTTTTTCGTTGAGTTCTTTTGCAGACTCGAAGCTGTGGCCGAACGGCTTTTCAATCACTAATCGTTTATACCCTTCTGTGCGTGTGAGCCCCTGTGCTTTTATCTGTTCTGCAATCGTCCCGAAAAACTCCGGAGCCATTGCCAGGTAAAAAATACGATTCCCCAAAAGCCCATACTGGGCATCAAGCTTCCCGGCAATATCCTTTAATTGAATATAAGATTCAGAGCTTGTTACATCATGTGAGTGATAATAAAAATGGGAAGCAAATTCTTCTGCATGCTCCTGGCTGCCAGCAAAGTCTGCCAAAGATTCCTTGACGTTTTCCTGGAACTGTTCATTAGTCAAAGGTCTTCTTGCTACGCCGACAACTGCAAACTTATTTAAGTTTCCTTTTTGAAATAAGCGGTATATCGATGGAAACAGTTTTCGCTTTGCGAGATCTCCAGTTGCTCCAAAAATCATAATCAATCCGGATGGTTTATCATTTTCCATGAGCAAATTTCCTCTTTTCCATGTGAAGTTTTTATTTGCATTCTATAATTTGTGATCCTTCCATTTTAGAGTTTGCGAATCCGGAAATCAAAGAAAGTGCTTTCTTTGGGTAAAATTCAAATTTATCCCTTTAACGAGCACTGATTTCCCGGAAAATAGACTCTCTGTTCACAGTATGCCAGTGCACGGATTTATGCGGGCACCCGATTATGTTATAGTTAAAAAAAGAATTCTCGTTATCGGAGGTATCACTGTGGATTTTGTTTTTTTAGGCACTGGAGCAGGTGTTCCTGCTAAATCCCGAAATGTTTCATCCATTGCCCTTCAGCTTTTAGAGGAGCGGGGAACGGTCTGGCTTTTTGACTGCGGGGAAGCCACTCAGCATCAAATAATGAAGACACCTGTAAAACCCAGGAAAATTGAAAAAATCTTTATCACCCATCTTCATGGTGACCACATATACGGGCTTCCTGGCTTAATCAGCTCCCGGTCTTTTCAAGGGGGAACTGAAGAGCTGGCCGTTTATGGCCCAAAAGGAATTGCAGACTTTATTAAAGTAAGCCTTTCAGTCAGCGGCACCCATCTGAAATATCCGCTGAAAATTGTTGAAATCGAGCAGGGCGTGATTTATGATGATGGCCAATTTACCGTGACCGCTTTGCCTCTGGATCATGGAATATACAGTGTAGGATACCGGATTGAGGAAAGTGACCGGCCTGGAAGCCTTCTTATAGAAAAACTGCTGCAGGATGGGGTGGCGCCTGGCCCTCATTTTAAGGCGCTGAAAAATGGGGAAACTGTTACGCTTGATGATGGCAGAGTTTTAAATGGTAAGGATTATATCGGCAAGCCGCAAAAGGGAAGAGTTATCAGCATACTAGGAGATACTAGAACATGTGAAAATGCCAGGGTGCTTGCAAGTCACGCAGATTATCTTGTCCATGAAGCGACTTTCTCCGCCAGCGAAGCTGAAATGGCCCATGATTATTTCCACTCGACAACCGCCCAGGCTGCCTGCACGGCAAAGCAGGCTCATGCCAGGCATTTAATTTTAACTCATATCAGTTCACGCTATACTGCGGAAGATGTGCTTCTGCTTGCAGAAGAAAGCAGGGAGATATTTCCCGAGACCATCGTTGCGGAAGACACCATGATGGTGAAAATTCCTTTATATAACGGCAGCTAGACAGGAAAACAACCGAAACCATTGCAATCAGGCTAGTATGTTCTGTATCATTAATGGTGCTATAGTCTTTTATTAAGACTGACTCGTAAACTTTGCTGCCGGGATCAGGGCGCGGATTTTTGCTCCAGTATGCCTGTAATCAGGCAGACATTACATATGTGAAAGATATTTAAAGGGGAAAATGTACATGAATGAAGATAAATATTTAAAGCAGAAAGCAATGGAATTTTTATTAAAAACCAGCAGAACCTTCTTTATTCCTATCAGCCAGCTGCCGGAAGGCCTTAAGGAAACGGTTGGTGCTGCTTATTTATGCATGAGGGCGATTGATGAAATTGAAGATCATCCAAGCTTACCGAAAGAAACAAAAATACACCTGCTGAATTCTGTAGGGAAACTTTTGCAAAATGGTGCAGACGAAGATGAATTGACCGCTCTCCTTGATCCTCATTCACAGGAGCTCCCTGAAGTTTCTCTGCTTCTTAAAGAGTGGATCATGCTGATTCCGCAGCCTATCACCGAAAAAGTTCTTGAGGCCACCTCGATAATGGCTCATGGAATGGCAAAATGGACGGAAAAGGATTGGCAAATACATACAGAAGAAGAGCTGGATGACTATACCTATTATGTGGCCGGCCTTGTGGGTGTCATGCTTTCGGATATCTGGGAATGGTATGACGGAACAGAGTCTGACCGTGAATTGGCCATTGCCTTTGGCCGGGGCCTTCAGACGGTCAATATCCTTAGAAACAGAACGGAAGATGCAGAGCGGGGCGTTAATTTCTTTCCCGAAGGATGGAACTTTGAAAGGATGCTGTCTTTTACTGAAAAAAATCTATCTCTTGCAGATCGTTATCTCGAAGGTATTGAAACAAAGGTTATATTCAATTTCTGCAACATTCCCCTTGCATTGGCAAAAGGAACACTTCAGGCATTGAAAGATGGAAGAGAAAAACTGACACGAAAAGATGTAGCTGATATCGTAAGCGGTGCAGTTGAATAATAATAAAGGCTGATTCCTTTTAGAATCAGCCTTTTGCGTGCTTACTATTTATGGTGACTGAAGGGCTGACAGATGGCTTGGAAAAGAAAGCAGGCAATAATTATTAAAAAATTCTAAAAATTTAAATATATTCATTGAAATGAGGTTTGCTTGGCGATTATAATTTAAACATAACAGCGAAAAAGAAGAATTTATAACTATTGGGGGAAATGGAATGAAAAAAAGAATGATCTCCGCGGCAGCGGCCTTGTTATGCACGGCAGCATTCTTATCGGGATGCGGAAGCAGTACAAGCTCAAATGGAAATGAAAGCGGAAAAAAAGAGGAAGTGAAAATCGGGGTCACCCAGATTGTGCAGCATCCATCGTTAGATGAAGCGTTCAAGGGATTCAAACAGGCGCTAAAGGATAAAGGGGTAAAAGCTAAATATGATGTGCAAAATGCACAGGGAGACCCAAACAATAACCAGACCATCGCCAATAACTTTGCAGGAGATAAAGTAGACCTGATCTTTGCAAACTCCACCCCGAGTGCGCTCGGTGCCCTAAATGCCACAAAACAGATTCCAATTGTCTTTACTTCCGTGACAGACCCTGTAGATGCCAAGCTTGTGAAATCCATGGATAAGCCAGGGGGGAATGTTACCGGAACGACGGATACCCATCCTGACGCCATCCCAAAATCCATTAAATTCATAGGAGATGAGCTCGGCGCTAAGAAAGTTGGGACCATCTACAATTCCGGAGAACAAAATTCAGTTGTCCAGGTAAAAAAGCTTAAAGAAGAAGCCGCCAAATCGGGCATCAAGGTTGTTGAATCATCTGTGTCCACCTCTGCTGAAGTCAAGCAGGCGGCTGAATCCCTTGCCGGAAAAGTGGATGCCCTGTACATCATTACAGACAACACTGTCGTATCTGCGCTTGAATCTGTCGTTATGGTCTCAAAAAGCAAGCATCTGCCGCTATTCGTGGGAGAATTGGATTCTGTAAAACGCGGCGGCTTTGCTGCCTACGGATTCAGCTATTATGACATTGGATATGAAGCAGGCATTAAGGCTTCGGAAATCTTGAAGGACGGAAAAAAACCGGGGGACATACCTGTTGACTATCCACAGAAATTGAAACTCGTCATCAATGAAAAGGCAGCGGCGGATATGGGAGTTACAATTAAGGATAGCTGGAAGAAAGAGGCCGAACTCATTAAATAATCATAGAACACGCCTTAACACATTTCGTTCTTCTTTCAATATCCTGTTTTACTTTGATTTTGCAGCGAAAGGGGAAATAAAATGCTTATATTATTCAGTTCGTTTGAGTCAGGAGTTATTTATGCAATCATGGCTTTAGGCGTTTACCTGACCTTCCGGATTCTTGATTTTCCCGATATGACAGTCGATGGCAGCTTTGTCACAGGAGCTTCTGTCTCAGCGATTATGATTGTCAGCGGATATTCCCCCATTACGGCAACACTGGCTGCCCTGGCTGCCGGATTTGCAGCAGGTACCATAACAGGTCTCCTTCATACAAGAGGAAAGATCAATCCGCTGTTATCCGGAATTTTAATGATGATTGCTTTATACTCTGTAAACTTGAGAATTATGGGGAGATCCAATGTTCCTCTTTTATCAGAGAAGACAATCATGACCAATATCAGTGATGTGTGGGCTAAAACCGGATTGGATGCTTTGATTAACTCTGCGTTTACTGCCATCGGCCTTGGAGATAGCCTTCCTGGGACCTGGGCCATTTTAATCGTGATGCTGATTTTGGCTGTTGTTATTAAAATAGGATTATCCTCTTTTTTGAAAACGGAAATCGGCCTTGCACTTCGGGCGACTGGCGATAACGAGGCGATGGTGAAAAGCTTTTCTGCTCATACCGGGAATATGAAGGTGCTTGGGCTTGCTATCGGAAACGCTCTGGTTGCATTTTCCGGTTCACTGGTCAGCCAGTATAATGGCTTCAGTGATGTAGGGATGGGAATTGGCATTATCGTAATAGGACTGGCATCCGTGATTATAGGGGAAGCCATATTTGGATCTAAAACTATCGGCAGGGCCACATTGGCTGTTATCGGGGGATCGGTTGTTTATCGCCTTGTGGTCTCCCTGGCTCTGCAAGTGAAGTTCCTTCAAACTGGGGATGTTAAGCTAATTACTGCCATTATCGTAATAGGGGCCTTAATTCTTCCGCAAATATCCGGCTACCGCAAGAAAGAGAGCAGGAAGAAAAAACGCCTGGAAGAACTGAGGCTAAGCAAGCTTAACAGCAAAAATAAGGGCGGTGAGGAGTTTGCTTAAGCTAAACGGAATATATAAAGTGTTCAACGAAGGCACTCCTGACGAAAAACTGGCGCTGGATGACTTGGAGCTTCACTTGGATAAAGGGGAATTTATCACGGTAATCGGAAGCAATGGAGCGGGGAAATCTACCTTGATGAACATGATTTCAGGAAAACTTCTTCCGGATGCAGGCGAGGTCTTTATTGATGGACGGGATGTTACAGGTACCGGGGAGCATATCCGCTCAGCGATGATAGGCCGTGTTTTTCAGGATCCGATGACTGGCACTGCTCCTAATATGACCATTGAAGAAAACCTTGCCATCGCCTATGGCAGAACCAAGAAAAGAAGCCTTGGATTCGGCGTTAATAAGAAAAGGAAAATATTTTTCAGGGAAAAGCTGGAGTCTCTCCACCTTGGACTTGAAAACAGGATGGGCGCCAAGGTCGGATTATTATCCGGCGGAGAGCGCCAGGCCCTTTCACTATTGATGGCTACCTTTACTGATCCCAATATCCTGCTTCTGGATGAACATACTGCAGCGCTTGATCCATCCCGCGCAGAGCTGGTTGCTTCTCTCACAAAGAAAATAGTCGAGGAAAATCAGCTGACGGCATTAATGGTGACACACAACATGCAGCAGGCGATAGATCTTGGGAATTCATTAATCATGATGGATAAAGGCAGAATCATTTTTCAGGCAAGGGGCAAGGAAAAACAGCATCTTACTGTTGAAAGGCTGCTCCATGAATTTCAAAGCATTAAAGGAGAGGGCATGCTGAATGACCGTGCCGTATTAATCTGAATAACCAATAACCCCCCGTT
The DNA here is from genome assembly GCF_001866725.1 of Bacillus sp. MUM 13. Lineage (NCBI taxonomy): Bacteria > Bacillati > Bacillota > Bacilli > Caryophanales > Bacillaceae > Bacillus > Bacillus sp. MUM 13. The sequence goes on along the minus strand of NZ_MLYQ01000082.1, from coordinate 10,497 downwards.
CATTCTTTGAACGGGGGGTTTCTGCGCTTTCTATTTAGGCGCTTTATCTGTCTGAGGGCCCCAAGGAAGGTGCCACAAAGACGTTGCCGCAGGACGCGGCATTCTTAGTCTTTGATCCTCTGACAGGCGTTTTCGGTTTTTATTAATCTAGATTCAGTGCCTACCTTGCTATGCAAAACCCTATTTGCTTCGCAAGGTGATCAAGGCGCTTCCGCTTTTCAAGCTACAAAGGGTATAGCCAAAATATTGGCTGGGGAATGGGCTTACCGATCTTCTTTTCCTGCATCCTCAATTTGCTGTGAAATCTGCTGGCCCATGCGCCGGGATTGCTGAGCGGCTTCAAATATACATGCTTCAAAAGCTTCCTGTACCCTGTATTCCGCTAAAACCCTTAATCCAGCTTCGGTCGTTCCTCCTGGGGATGTGACTTCCTTCCTGAGCTCTATAGGGGATTTGTCTGACCTTTGCAGCATTTCTGCTGCTCCTATTAAGGTTTGGATAATCAGGGATTTCGCTGTTGCTTTTTCAAGTCCAAGAATTCCTATGGAAGCTTCCATCGCCTCGGCCAGGTAATAAATGTAGGCCGGGCCGCTTCCGGAAAGCCCGGTCACAGCGTTTAACTGGTCTTCCTCAACTATTTCTGCTGTGCCTATTGTTTCAAAAAGAGTGATTGCATCATTCATTTCTTTATCATGCGCAAAGCGATTCGCTGAAAGGGCTGTTGCCGATTTACCTACGGCTGCAGATGTGTTGGGCATAGCGCGGACAATCGCGATATCTTTTCTAAGAATGCCTTCAAGGCTTGAAGTATGAACCCCTGCAGCTACGGAAATCAGCAGGGTGCTTTTTTGGAAGTGATTTCTTGATGCCAAAAGTGCTGCGTGCACATCCTTTGGCTTTACCGCCAGGACAGCTATGTCTGCTTCCGCTAATAAATCCTGTTTGGATTGTGTGGTGTATATCCCGAACTTCCGTGCCAAATAGGAGAGTCTATCTTGATTGGAATGATTGCCAGCATAAATTTCCTGGGGCTGATATTTTCCGCCTGCAAGCATTCCTGCAATAATGGCTTCTGTCATGGACCCGCTGCCGATAAAAGCGATTTTCCTCATATTTTCCATCTCCTTAGATTAGTGTCATGGCTCAATACCCTAGCATAAGTTCCTCATAGCTCTATTAGTGATGTGGACCCGCAGCTGGCGAGTGAAAATCCTCAAGATTAACCGGGACAAATAAAAAGACCTCCCGTCCAATAAAGGACGAAAGGTCTGGCTTCCGTGGTACCACCTTTTTTCATCTTTCCCAGGGGAAGATGCAGCTTAAGATCCATTAACGCTGGAATGTACGTCAGTTTTTGCTGAAAGCTATAAGGTAGGTTCAGTGTCACAGAGGGCGGTGAAGCCTTTCAGCCTAATTGAGCTTCACTCTCTTTCGCCATGCGGCATCTACTGGCCTTAATCAATGCCGTGCTATTTTTAGTTATTAGTGATTATGGGGCATGTACAAGCAGTTTGTCAATAATTAATTTTTCTGAAAAATCCCTGAGGCAGGAGATGCCAAATGTGAATCACAAATGCTGTTTAAACAGTTGTATACCCGGCCATTTCTGGGCTAGGCAGGTTATACAGTTATCCCGCTCTATATACAGAATGCCTAACAGACAGGTTCTTTGCTTCTTCGCACACCGATTGCCCTTGCCTTCGATAAAAAGTTATGTGAAAATAATGACAATTTCTGATTGTCAATGATAAACTAATGACATGATGGTTCATTTATCGTTTTGCTCTGTTAATGGTCTGTTCATGCTGATGCTGGGTTCCTCTGCACGATCCGGAGACACATGAGGCTGAAATTGGCAGCGTTTAATTAAATGACGCTGCATGTTTATATAATTATCTATTTAAATATAACTTTATAAGGGGTATGTATGATGGCCGAATGGATTGGAAATATTGCTAAATTATCACTTCCGACTCCCTATGCCGTAGGGGATGTGAATGTGTATGTTGTTAAAGGAGATGCATTGACATTGATTGACGCAGGCTCAAGGACCGGGGAATCCCGTTCTAGCCTGATCCGGCAGCTCGGGGAACTACGTCTTGAAATGAACGATATCGAGCAGGTGCTGATTACTCACCACCATCCTGACCACGCAGGCGGTCTCGACTTTTTTACAAAAGACATTAACATTCTTGGCCACCTCTATAACCAAAGATGGTTTGAGATGGATGAGGACTTTATTGAGCTTCATGACCAGTTTTATAAAGATTTTTCCCGTGAAATGGGCATACCAGATGAAATGCTTGGCTACATAAATGATTACCGGAGCGCAGACCGTTCCATTACCAATAAGAAGCTTACGTCCTTTTTGGCAGAAGGAGACGATCTTCCGGGACTTCGCGGATGGAAAACCATAGAAACTCCAGGACATGCACAAAGCCATTTGTCCTTCTATAAAGAAAGTGATGGAATCATGATAGGCGGTGATCATCTGCTTGCAAAAATTACGCCAAACCCTTTAATGGAGCCGCCTTTTCAGCCAGGAGAAGAGCGTCCTAAACCTCTTTTGCAATATAACAGTTCTCTCGAAAAATGCCTGGAGCTTCCTATTTCGCTGGTTTATACGGGGCATGGCGAAGAAATCAGGGATGTGCCGGCAGTGATACTGTCAGGCAGGGTACGGCAGCATGAGCGTGCTATGAAGGTCAAAAAGATGATAGAGGCACATCCATCTTCAGGCTTTGAAATATGCAGGCAGCTTTTCCCGAAGGTGTATCAAAGAGAGCTTGGACTGACCCTGTCAGAGACAGTTGGACAGCTTGATTATCTGGAGAGTTTAGGAGAAATTGAGCATGACACCTCTTCAGGTGTTATGATATATGCAATCAACCAATTGCAGAGGTGAAGAAGTGAGTAAAATACAGGGAAAATGTGTGGTAATAACAGGTGCATCAGGCGGAATAGGAAGGGAAATTGCCAGGCGTTCTGCCAGTCTTGGGGCAAAAGTTGTCCTGCTTGCAAGGAATTATAATGCGCTTTTGGAATTAAAGGAAGAATTAATTAAGGAGTATGGCACTGAAGCATATGCCTATCAGCTTGATGTAGGCGATTCCGATAAAGTCGGGGAAGTTTTCCGCGAGATTTATGAACAAGCGGGTGAAATAGACGTTCTTGTAAATAATGCCGGATACGGAGTCTTCAAGGAAGCGGATGAAACGGATATGAAGGAAACTGAAGCCATGTTCCGCGTGAATGTTTTCGGTCTGATGGCGGCCACTCAAATGGTGCTTCCAGGTATGAAGCGGCGCCAAAGCGGGCATATCATAAATATAGCATCACAGGCAGGAAAAATGGCCACGCCGAAGTCCAGTCTTTATTCTTCTACCAAATTTGCTGTTCTCGGGTATTCCAATGCCCTTCGGATGGAGCTGAAGAGGGATCATGTTTTTGTTACAACGGTCAATCCGGGGCCGATTCAAACCAACTTTTTTAACATTGCGGATGAATCAGGATCCTATACGAAAAATATCGAAAAATTCATGCTGAATCCAAAGGATGTGGCGGAAAAGGTGGTTGGGTCCATGTTTACCGGCAAGCGGGAAATTAACCTTCCGGGATGGATGAATGCCGCCAGCAGACTGCACAATCTGTTTCCGAAAACGGTGGAGACTCTTGGGAAAAGGGCCTTTTTTAAAAAATGACAAAAGGTCTTGACATGGACGGGCTAAAAATAATATAGTACTAAAAAACTGATAATGAAACGTTAAAGAAGGATTAGTAAAATATAAGGTGCCTATTACAGAGAGGGAATTATACAGCTGAAATATTCCTGAGGAACCCATTTGAACCTGCCTTCTGAGTTCTGCTTCGGGCCTTATGGCGAAGAGGCAGCGGTTAAATCCGTTATCCTTCTTAAGAGCATGAAACACTGCGGTGTTTTTTGAATAAGGGTGGTACCGCCAAAGCCTTGGTCCCTTTCTTGGGATCAGGCTTTTTTTGCGTTTATAAAAATGAGGTGAAATGAATGAAAAAGGAATTTGTCAAAGAAATTACACCCATGGGTGATGACTTTGCCCAGTGGTATACCGATGTTGTGACCAAAGCCGACTTAATCGATTATTCAAGCGTCCGCGGATCCATGATTATACGCCCGTACGGGTATGCGCTTTGGGAAAACATTAAAAATGAACTGGATATGCGGATTAAAGAAACAGGACATGAAAATGTGTATATGCCTTTGCTGATACCTGAAAGCCTTTTGCAAAAGGAAAAAGACCACATCGAAGGCTTTGCTCCTGAAGTTGCCTGGGTGACGCACGGGGGAACAGAGGAGCTTGCTGAGCGCCTGTGCATCCGTCCGACCTCAGAGGTGCTGTTTTGTGAGCATTACAGCAAAATTATTCATTCCTATCGCGATTTGCCTAAGCTTTATAATCAGTGGGCAAGCGTAATCCGCTGGGAAAAAACGACCCGGCCGTTTCTCCGGACACTGGAATTTCTCTGGCAGGAAGGACATACCGCGCATGCTACGGATGAGGAAGCACATGAAGAAACCAAAAGAATGCTTGATGTGTATGCAGCACTTTGTGAAGAGATTCTTGCCATACCGGTGATTAAGGGGCAAAAGACAGAAAAAGAAAAATTTGCCGGCGCAAAGTTCACATATACCATTGAAAGCCTGATGCATGACGGCAAGGCTTTGCAGACGGGCACCTCCCATCACCTAGGAGACGGTTTTGCGAAAGCTTTTAACATTCAGTACAGTGATAAGTCCGGTGCTCTGCAATATGTGAACCAGACTTCATGGGGCCTGACTACACGTGTGATTGGTGCTCTGATTATGGTGCACGGAGATGACAGGGGGCTGATTATTCCTCCAAAAGCAGCTCCGGTACAGCTGATGATCATCCCGGTTGCCCAGCATAAAGAAGGAGTGCTCGATTTTGCTTATCATTTAAAAAACAGGCTTTCCAAAACCTTCCGCACGGATATAGACGCCAGCGATAGATCGCCAGGATGGAAATTCAATGAACATGAAATGAAGGGCATTCCTCTCCGGCTGGAAGCAGGGCCGCGTGATATTGAAAAAGGACAGGTGATCCTTGTGCGCAGGGATACTGGCGAGAAGTCTTTTGTTCCAATTGATGATGTTGAACAGAAAGTGGCAGAAACACTTGAAGAGATCCAGAAAAGTTTATATAAAAGAGCGTTAAAGCTGCGGGAAGAAAAAACCTCCTCTGTGTTAACGATGGAGGAATTCAAGGAAGTGTCCGCCGCTCATCCGGGATTCATCAAAGCGATGTGGTGCGGAAGCAGAGAATGCGAAGATCAAATAAAAGAAGAAACAGGGGCAACCTCCAGATGCATTCCATTTCAAAAGGAAACCCTTTCAGATAAGTGCGTTTGCTGCGGCAAAGATGAAAAACATATGGTCTATTGGGCAAAAGCCTATTAATCATTCAAAAGCGGGAAAGCTGAAGACTTTCCCGCTCCTTATTAGAATTTGTCCTGAGTCAGTTCCGCCATTTTCTTTTCATCCATAGGCCCGATCATAACACTCCTGATCATGCCGTTTTTATCAAGGATATACGAAGTCGGAATCGTATAGACTTTATAAAGGCTGCCGATTTTTCCATTTTTATCGAGTGCGATCGGAAATGTCATGTTGTTATTCTTCACAAAATCCTGAACAGCTGCCAAACTTCTGTCATTTGCAGTCAAGTTAACGGCTAAAATGGTAATGTCTCTGTTTTGATTTTTCTGGAAAAAGCTCTGCATTTCAGGGATTTCTGACCTGCAAGGCGGGCACCAGGTTGTAAAGAAGTTTAAAATGACAGTTTTACCCCGAAAGCCGGACAGCTTAAGCTTTTTTCCATTTAAAGAGGCAAGCTCAAAGTCAGGGGCCAGATCTCCAGCTTCAAGACCGATGCGGCCCGTCTCTTTTTCCTGTGAAGATAACGCCGCAGCCTGCTGTCCATTAAGGCAGCATGCAGCGGAAATGATGGCTATAAGGCATAAACACTTCATCTTATTCATCGCAAGTCCTCCTTTTTTATAAAGGCTCTAAGCACTATGCTTTAGAGGAACATAGTACTTCTCTAATTAGAAGACAAGATCAGCAGAGCCGCTGCAAACTAGTATGTGCATAATGGCTTCTTTTCATGAAAATCCCATTTGGTAATTTCCCTGTTTTTTCCATGATTCTTTTCTGTTATTCTTGTTATATAGCAGACGGGAAGAAGGCGGGCAAAATGACTGATTTCAAAACATGTCTTATTGTATTAGGATGTTTCTTTCTTTTTGGATGCATCCAGCTCCAGACTCAAACAGAAAGTGTGAAAAAAGGGGAAATGGGCTTTATAACAGATCTTCAGGATAAAAAGAGGGTACTGATTAAAAATACATATTATACGGTTTCAGATTCCACCTATCTTAAAGACACGAGCGGCAGAAAGCTGGACGTTAATGATTTGAAAATCGGAATGAAAGTAAAGCCCTGGTACACTGGAAGCATTAAGCATTCTCATTCTCCTCCTGCCAGCACAGAAGCTAAGCTCTTGCTTGTCCAAAACGACCAGGAAAGCCTTCGGGAGCAGCAGGCCGTGCTTTCCGCCATTAAAAAACTGAAAAAGGGAAAGAGCGAACGATTTCTGGTGAGGGATTTTTCTCATATACCTGAGGATAAGGTGTATGTCATTGAAATGATGCGCCGGTCAAATTTAGATACTTCCTTTACAGTAACAGTCAATGCGGCAAACTTCGAAGTCCTTTTTTATTAGAAGATACCAGTGCAGATCTTCCTCCCTGAAGAGGGAGTTTTTTTTTGCCGGCATTTCCAATCATCTGCCTGCAGGTTTTCCGCAGGAATATCCCGGTATTTTCCTGGAAAATTGGATATAACCGGAATGGAAGCTCAAAATGTAGAATTTTGAAGTAAAATTTCCATTGAACACGAACGTGTATTCGATTAATATAATGGGTATACTAATGTAAGCGAACGTATATTCTTGTTGTTGGGTGGAGAAAGAACATGGATTACAGATCAATGCCGAAAAAATCTATCATGTGCATCGATATTAAAAGTTTTTATGCAAGCTGCTCAGCTGTCATGCTCGGGCTCGATCCGCTGGAATGCCATCTCGCTGTGGTAGGAAATCTGGAACGCTCCGGAAGTGTGGTGCTCGCCGCTTCTCCCAGGCTGAAAAAGGATTTTGGAATTAAGACCGGATCACGGATGTTTGAAATCCCTGATGATCCCCGGATTATCCTGACAGAGCCTAAAATGGCGGTATATCTGAGGATGTCTACAGAAATTACCCGCTTGTTCCATCGATATGTGCCAAAGGAATCCATCCATGTGTACAGTGTCGACGAAAGCTTCCTGCAGGTGGACGGTGCCGTGCCGCTGTGGGGGGATGCCAGGGAGATTGCCGAAAAGATAAGAAATGACATCGAACGGGAATTCCAGCTTCCATGTGCAATCGGGATTGGCCCAAACATGCTTTTAGCCAAACTGTGCCTGGATCTTGAAGCCAAGAAAAAGGGCATCGCCGAATGGTCATATGAAGATGTAAAAACAAAGCTCTGGCCCGTTTCTCCCCTTAACGAAATGTGGGGAATTGGAAAACGCCTTCAAAAAACCTTAAATGGGATGGGCATCTTTACAGTGGGGCAGCTTGCCAATTATCCGCTCCATTTGCTGGAGGAAAAATTCGGCATTATGGGCAACCAGCTTTACCATCATGCATGGGGGATAGATCTTTCTGAAATTGGCGCACCGATCATGGAGGGGCAGGTGAGCTTTGGAAAAAGCCAGATTCTTCTTCGCGATTATAAGGGAGAGGAAGAAGTGAAGCATGTGATGCTTGAAATATGCGAGGAGGTCGGAAGGAGGGCCCGGTCTTCACGCAAAGCAGGCAGGACGGTGAGCCTCGGGATCGGCTACAGCCGTGAGGAATTCGGAGGAGGCTTTCACCGGTCGAGATCCATTGACGAACCAACAAACATTACGATGGATCTATATGAAATCTGCCTGGAGCTTTTCCGGGAAAATTATGTTTCCAAAACAGTACGGAGCATATCTGTTACCTTATCCAATATCGTCGATGATAATGAAATGCAGCTGACATTGTTTGACTCATCACGCTGGAAAAAGAGGGACTTGGCCTATACAGTTGACCGTATCCGGAATAAATACGGCTCAAAAGCACTGCTTCGGGCTGTCTCCTATACAGCAGCTGGAACGGCTGTTTACCGCAGCAAGCTTCTGGGAGGCCATAAATCATAGTACAGCAATCATGAAATGCAGGATTTGTCAGGAGGGATATGCAGTGATTCGAGATCGCGGAAAGATTAAATGGACATCAATGATGCTTCCTGAGCATGTGAAAATGCTTCGGGATTGGGAAAAGGAAGACACGTACGAAGAACAGATTGCCCTGGATGAACAGCAATTGGAAGAAATGAACATGGTGATGGGAGAAGCCATGGAAACCGGAAGGACGGTAACCATCACCCATTACGGCAAACACAGATATGAGCTATTGATCGGCACCATACATTATTACAATGAAAGCGGGCAAAAGCTGCATATAGTAGACCGGTTTCAGCAGGCTCACATAATCGGGATCAGCCATATTGCAGATATAAGATTTACTTAACAGGCAGGAAACCGCGGAGGTCAAAGACGGCTGTACGTAAAAGCCCGATTGGCCAGCAGGGCATCAGCGGGGGGAAAGTGCCTTTTGCTTCAAGAAAGAAATAAGACCGCCCGGAAAAGAGACAGTCTTAAAGGCCGATCAGCTTTCGGTTTTTACACGGACACTGGACTGGAATTTCCCTTTGTGGGACGCGTCGCAGAAGGGCATATTCTTTGAAAGCCCGCAGCGGCAGAGAGAAAAGACAGGTTTTGTTTCAATTACATTGCCTTCGCCGTCCAATAGCTCAATATCTCCTGTCACTTTCAGGGAGCCATTATCGTTTACTTTAATTTGAACCTTTGACACATTTATCACCTCTTTTCATATCGTACCGGCAATTGGCCTTTTTTACAATACAGGATAGGAAAATTAGTGCACATGCCTTTGCCGGCATGCTCAAATGTTTTGGCATGCAGACAATGGGAAATAAACAGTGTAGGTGAAAAAAAAACAAAATCAGACATAGCAGGTGATAAGGATGAAGGCGATTGTAATTGAACAATATGGCGGTAAAGAACAGCTGAAAGAGGCAGAGATGAAAAAGCCGGAAGCAGGAGAAAACGAGATTATCATTAAGCTAGAGGCGACCTCGATCAATCCTATTGACTGGAAGCTGCGTGAAGGCTATCTAAAGGAAATGCTTCCATTTGAATTTCCGATTATCCTTGGCTGGGATGCGGCAGGGACTGTCGATTCTATCGGATCGGGCGTAACGGATTTCAAGCCCGGGGACAGGGTATTTGCCAGGCCGGCTACAACAAACCGCGGAACATATGCGGAATATGCGGCCGTTGATGATATTCTTGCAGCGAAAATTCCGGATAATGTCAGCTTCGAAGAGGCAGCATCGATTCCGCTGGCCGGTTTGACAGCATACCAGGCATTATTTGACTTCGGAGAGGTAAAAGAAGGCGATAAGGTTCTGATCCATGCCGGGGCCGGCGGTGTTGGATCCCTTGCCGTTCAGCTGGCAAAGAATGCAGGTACCTATGTAGCGACGACAGCAGGAACCCAAAATGTGGAGTTCATGAAATCTCTTGGTGCGGATGAAGTGATTGATTATAAAAAACAGGATTTTGACAAAATCCTGCATGATTATGATTTTGTACTGGATTCCATGGGCGGAGAAATTCAGGAAAAAAGCTTTTCCGTTCTTAAAGAAGGAGGGAAAATGCCTTCCCTGGTCAGTGAGCCTGATAAAGAACTCGCTGAAAAGAAAAAAATCAAAGCGGCTTCCATATGGCTTAACCCTAATGGCCAGCAGCTAGAAGAATTGGCGAAACTGATGGAAGAAGGAAAGCTGAAAGCCATCATTGGCGAAACATTCCCATTGAGTGCAGAGGGTATCCGCAGTGCTCATGAGAAAAGCGAAAGCCATCACGCCAAAGGGAAAATTGTCATCAAGGCAAATTAATAAACGGCAACAGTTTAGAAAGATAGAAAGTACGGAAAATGGATAAGAGTGGAGAGAGGCCCGGTCATTAGATCGGGCCATATTTATATGCTGCAAGAACAAAATGCAAATGAAGATGATTTCTTCTGCGTACCTACTAGATATCTTCACAGGAATACCATTAGTCTGCCGCATTGTACTTTTTGCAGAGAATTAAATAAGTTTAATAATATTAAAAAAGTTAATTTTGTTTAATTGCTAATATTGTAATTTTTTTGGAATATGCATTATATTTATTTTAGACGATTCATCCATAAAACCATTTGTTCAGTAAAAAAGGTCTGAGGGCCTTTTTTTTACTTTAACTGTAATTAAAACAAACATTAATCAGGAACAGTACTGCTA
>NZ_MLYQ01000081.1:0-14960 GCF_001866725.1 Bacillus sp. MUM 13 | reverse complement strand
ATCACGGCTTTTAGGTTTGTCATATTTCAAGCCGGGTGCGTTCCATTCCCTCAGTGCTGCTTGTTTGGAAGTTTTTTAGTAGGTTTTCCTTTTCCCTGGCGTTTGCGGTTCGCCTCATCCTTTTCCTGTTTGTCATGAAGCTTCTCAACGAATTCTCCAGTATTATCCACCATGTTATCCCTCCATCTTCTATCCGATTTGTTTATAAATTCACCCATCGGCCCGCAGAACATGCAAGCCTATTTCATAGGATGCTTCCAGGCGATTCCTTGTATTACATATAAAAATGAAAAAAAATAATTGAATAACGTAACAGTGTTATGTTACATTAAAAATACCAAAAAGGGAGTGTCGTCAAATATGAATGAAGACTTGATATCCAAAAAGGAATTGCTGGAAATTAGCGGCATTTCATATGGACAGCTGTATAGATGGAAGAGAAAAGACCTGATACCAGAGGACTGGTTCATAAGAAAATCAACCTTTACCGGGCAGGAAACCTTTTTTCCAAAGTCACGTATCCTTGAACGCATTGAAAGAATCCAAACAATGAAAGAAAGTTTATCACTAGATGAATTAGCAGATATGTTTGCACCGGGAAGCGGAAAGCTACTGAATAAGGAAGAAATAATAAGGAGGGGAGTGGCCTCTGAATATACGGTCCAGTTTTATTTAGAGCATACCGGATTTAAGGATAACTCCTTTCAATTTGACAGCATGCTTGTTATATATATCCTTGAAAAACTGCTTAAATCAGGGGATATAAGCCTTGATGAAGGAAAAATGGTGCTTCATCTTCTGCATGATAAGTATGAGTCATCGGGAAAAAATAAGGAATTGTCTTTACTGGTCATCAGGAAGTTTGGTATATCATCTTGTTTGCTCGTTTCAAACTCTGAGGATATTTATTTCGAAAAAGATACAAAAATCATTTCGGCGATTGATTTTTCCAAATGCTCTGAGGAGCTCAAAATTAAATGGGTATGACGGAGGGGATTAAGGTGGAGCTTGCAGAAAAAGGGGTTCTTGAAATAAACGGGTATGGTTCCTCAAATGGAGGCGTGTTTAGAAGCGTTCGTGTAAATGGAAGAGGCACTGTGAATGGAGATGTCGATTGCGGATATCTGGAGTGCAATGGCTCGGGAACCTTCAAGGGTAACATTGTTTCAAAGAAAACGCGTATAAGCGGTCATAGCACGATGGACGGAGAAATTTCAGGGAATGAGCTGAAGGCAGAAGGAAATGCGAAAATAAAAAAGAATGTACAAGTAGAGATTCTGAAGGTTTCAGGCAATGGAACATTCGGCGCCAATGTCAGGGCGGACAGTATCATGATTGAAGGGAGGGCATTCATAGCAGGGAACTGTGATGCAGAAGATTTCCTTGTTCAGGGCAATGTGAAAATCCAGGGCCAATTAAATGCTGAGAAGATTGCTATCGAGCCATTTGGGCATTGCCAAATTGCTGAAATTGGCGGCCAAAGCATTTCTGTCAAATACCATCATCATTTTTTCCTTCAATGGTTAAAACCTTTTTTTGATCATATTTTGACTGCGGATATTATAGAAGGTGATGACATTGCACTTGAAAGCACGAAAGCCAAGATTGTCCGCGGCAGAAATGTGAAGATCGGAAAAGGCTGTGAAATAGGCCTTGTTGAATATTCGGGTGTTTTTGAACAGGAAGAAGCTTCGCAAGTGAAAGAGTCCCGAAAAGTATAAAAAAGGAGACAGGATGATGGAGACAGGAATAAGCAATTTAACCATTAATGGATCTGGTTCTTATGGGGGCGGATTATACCGCAAAGTGAAGGTGAACGGAGAGGCTTCCGTTACAGATCATCTCGAGTGCCAGGCTTTCAAAATCATGGGCAGGAGTAAAGTTGAAGGAAATACAAAGGCAGAAACTCTGTCTGTATATGGGGAAGCTGAATTGAATGGGGACTTAAAAGCCGAAAAGGTGAAAATTTACGGTTCTTGCCAGATTCAGGGAGATGCAGTGATCAAAGAAAGTAAAGTGAGGGGTTCACTGGATATTAATGGGTCTTATCAGGGGGAACAGATTGAAGTAAAAGGAGGGTTTACTGTCAGAGGAGATGTTGAAGCGGAAGTATTCAACTCGCAGGGCCAATTCCAAATAGATGGATTGCTCAATGCTGAAGAAGTTAATGTGTCATTAAGATATGATCACAGCTTTGCAGGGGAAATTGGAGGGGAGAGGATCAGCATACGTGCCAAAGGAGGTCTTGGCGAAATGTTACAGCTGAAAAAATCCATGCTGCAGATGAAGGCTTCCATTATTGAAGGAGATGAAATTTACCTTGAATACACGGCAGCCGAAGTCGTCCGCGGCAGAAATATTGAAATTGGGCCAGGCTGTGAGATTAATATTATCGAGCATCAAGGAATATATAAGAAGTCTAAAGATTCTATTGTTCATGAAGAACGGAAAAGCTAAAGGAGGATCACATGGAACAAACTAACGCTAAATTAAAGCTGATAGTGACGGGCTTGCTGCTGGCCATTCTAATGGCTTCAATGGATAATACTATCGTCGTTACGGCTATGGGGACCATTGTCGGCGACTTGAAGGGGCTGGACAGCTTCGTATGGGTCATTTCTGCATATATGGTGGCTGAAATGGCAGGAATGCCGATTTTCGGTAAATTGTCAGATATGTATGGCAGGAAAATCTTCTTCCTGATGGGGATGATTTTGTTCCTTGCCGGCTCTGCGTTATGCGGAATCGCAACAGATATTACGCAGCTGAGTATTTTCAGGGCTATACAGGGAGTCGGGGGAGGTGCGTTGATTCCTATAGCATTTACGATTGTTTTTGATATATTTCCGCCAGAAAAACGCGGCAAGATGGGCGGGATGTTTGGTGCGGTTTTCGGGCTTTCCAGTATATTCGGTCCTCTCCTTGGGGCCTACATTACAGACAATCTCAGCTGGCATTGGGTTTTTTATATTAATCTTCCGCTTGGCATACTTGGATTTATTTTAATTGCTTTGTTTTATAAAGAATCAAGCATCCATAGCAAGCAAAAAATCGACTGGCTCGGGGCCATTGCACTGGTTGGCGCGGTTGTCTGCCTTATGTTCGCGTTAGAGCTTGGCGGCAAAAAATATGAATGGAATTCCAATGAAATCATAAGTTTATTTTCAGGATTTATTTTATTGATCGTTGCTTTTATTTTTATTGAAAGAAACGCGGCCGAACCGATTATTTCGTTTAAAATGTTTAAAAATCGTTTATATGCAGGGAGTACAATGGTTGGGATGTTTTACGGAGCTGCCTTCATGGGTGCTACTACCTATATCCCGATTTTCATTCAGGGTGTGCACGGGGGGTCTGCAACAAATTCCGGACTTCTGCTACTGCCGATGATGCTCAGTTCAACGGTAACTGCACAAGTTGGGGGGATTTTGGCTTCCCGGATGAGCTACCGGAATGTGATGTTCATTTCTTCTGTCATTACAATAGCAGGCATCATCCTGCTTGGCACTCTGACCCCGGATACCAGCAGGTTTGTGATCACTTTATATATGATTGTGGTTGGGCTTGGAGTCGGTTTTTCATTCTCTGTGCTCGGAATGTCAGCCATCCATGGCTTTGGAATGGAGCAGCGCGGCCAGGCTTCTTCAACAAGCAACTTCCTCCGTTCGCTTGGCATGACAGTTGGTGTCACCGTATACGGAACGATCCAGAACAATGACTTCAAGGACCTTTTAAAGGAGGGATTTAAGAAGCTTGGGGCAGGTGCAGGGAATGCTGCGGATCCCGGATTCAAATCCGCTGACCCGAATGGGCTATTGTCAGAACATGCACGCAGCATGATGCCGCCGCAGGTTCTGCATAATATTATCGATGCCCTGTCAAGCTCGATTGTCCATACCTTCCTCTGGGCGCTTGTGCCAGCTGGAATGGCCTTTCTGTTCATTTTCATAATGGGGAATGAGCGCCTGGTTATAAACAGGCAGCAAGGTGCTAAGGGAGATAAAAAAACAGCTCTGAAACCGGCCTCTGACAAAGGCTTATAATGGAGGGGAACAAGGTACAGTACTTTTTATAGCTACTGTGCCTTTCCTTTTCTCACGAAGTTTTGCTTCTGTGTTTTAACAGGCATGAAATGTGGAATTAATTTACTCTAAGGCATCTTAAAGATGGAGGGGTATTTTTGAAAGATATAGAATACAGGAATGAAGCAGGGCATTTAAGCGCTGATGAATTGGATAAATACTTTTATTATGATGGAACTGATCTGGGATGCAGGTATGATGCTGATAAGACACAATTCCGGGTATGGGCCCCGGCGGCATCTGAGGCACTGCTTGTGACATATGGAATCGGGGATGATTCTGATAAAAAAGAAATCCCGATGGCCCGTTCAGAAAAAGGAACATGGACAGCAGAATTGGCCGGTAACCAGGACGGCCTTCTATATACGTATAAAGTCAAGGTGGAAGGAAAGTGGAATGAAGCGGTTGATCCGTATGCCCGTGCCCTCACAGCTAATGGGACCAGGGGGGCAGTTGTTGACCTGGAAAGCACCAATCCGGAAAATTGGAATGATAAAAAACCGCTGCTCGCTGGACCGGAAGATGCGATTATCTACGAAATGCATATACGCGATTTATCCATCCATCCACTTAGCGGCATAAAGCATAAGGGGAAATTCCTTGGAGCTGCTGAATCTGGGACCAGGGGGCCAGATGGCGTGAATACCGGCCTCAGCCATATTCTCGATTTAGGCGTGACCCATGTCCAGATCCTGCCCTTTTTCGATTACGCGACGGTGGATGAAACCGAATTGCAGAATCCTTCCTATAACTGGGGATATGACCCTGAAAATTATAATGCACCTGAAGGCTCTTATGCTACTGACCCGTTTGCTCCGAAAACCAGGATACGCGAGCTGAAAACAATGATTGGAACCCTGCACGAGAAGGGGCTGAGGGTCATTATGGATGTGGTTTATAACCATGTCTATTCTGCCGCTGAGTCCCACTTCAGCAGGCTGGTGCCAGGCTACTATTTCCGGACAGGTGAAGACGGGACCCTTTCAAATGGTACGGGTGTCGGAAATGATACTGCTTCTGAGCGGAAAATGATGCGTAAGTTTATTGTGGATTCTGTTGTATATTGGGCCAGGGAATACCATCTCGACGGGTTTCGATTTGACTTAATGGGCATCCATGATGTCGAAACAATGAATGAGGTGCGCAGCGCTCTTAGCCGGATTGATCCGTCCATCATCATTCTGGGTGAGGGATGGGATCTCGATACCCCGCTGCCCCCTGACAAAAAGGCAAACCAGAAAAATGCGGCGTCCATGCCCGGGATTGCCCATTTTAATGATCATATCCGGGATGCTATAAAAGGAAGCGCATTAGAAGATAGTGACCAGGGATTTATCAACGGCAAAAAACACCTGGAGGAAGAGATAAAAAAAGGAATTGCAGGAGGATTTGGCTATGACTCCTCGCTCGCTTCCTTTCAGTCTCCGCAGCAGGTGGTTGTGTATGCAGAAGCCCACGACAATCATACCTTATGGGATAAGCTTGAGATTGTAAGTCCAGGGGCCTCTTTGGAAGACAGGAAAAAAATGCATAAGCTCGCTTCTTCCATCGTCCTCACTGCACAGGGCATTCCGCTTATTCATGCAGGCCAGGAATTCATGCGGACAAAAGGCGGGGAGCATGACAGCTATAAGTCACCAGATTCCGTGAATGAGCTGGATTGGAATCGGCGTGCTGCGTTTAATGAAGAAGTAGAATATATGAAAGGGCTAATTGAAATAAGGAAGACTTATCCTGCATTCCGGATGAGCTCTTATCAGGAAATTCAAGAACAGCTTACCTTTATGGATGCCCCAGCCCAGGCTGTTGCTTTTATGATTCAAAGTGAACAAGAGAAGTTCATCGTCATTCATAACGCCAACCAGTATGAAGTGAGTATTGAATTGCCCGGAAATGACAGATGGGCTGTTTTATCTGATGGAAGTAAGTCCGGAACTGTTCCTCTTTCAATGATTACGGGGAAAACAGCATCTGTTCCGGCCATTTGTTCATACGTACTAAAAGCTGAGGAAGCTCCTTTATAAAGCAAGGCGTTTTCGTAATCTTTGCTGCTATGACAATGGGAACGCCTGAAAAGAGCCTAAAACAAAAAGCTAACCCCCGGGTTAGCTTTTTGTTTGCATAGATACTGTCAGGAGTTTGATCAATGTGCAGCTTTTTGTTCAAAAAGCCTGGCAATTTCAACTATCACGCCGACAGCTTTCACCATGCTTTCAACAGCGACAAATTCATATTTCCCGTGGAAATTTTCTCCGCCTGCAAAAATATTCGGAGTAGGCAAGCCCATGTAGGAAAGCTGGGAGCCGTCCGTGCCGCCACGGATAGGGGATATTTTAGGTTCGATATCAAGATTCTTCATAGCTTCATAGGCGATATCCACAATTTCCTTAACAGGCTCAATTTTTTCCTTCATATTGTAATATTGATCAGTCAATTCAAGGGTGATGCTTTCCTGTCCATATTTTTCTTTAAGCTCGCTTGTGATTCTTTCAAGATTGGCCTTTTTGTTCTCGAATTCTTGTTTATCAAAATCACGGATAATATAGGAAAGCCTGGTTTGCTCAACGTCACCAGTGATGGACAGCAAATGATAAAACCCGTCGTAGCCTTCCGTATTTTCCGGCGACTGTTCTGCCGGAAGCATACTTTGGAGCTCCATCGCGATTTTAGCGGAGTTGACCATCTTGCCCTTGGCAGATCCGGGGTGGATGTTGTTTCCCTTTACCGTGATTTTAGCACCTGCTGCATTAAAGCTTTCATATTCAAGCTCACCAACAGGCCCTCCGTCCATTGTATATGCATAATCAGCATTAAAAGCAGCCACATCAAACTTATGCGGCCCCCTGCCAATTTCCTCGTCCGGAGTAAAGGCGACACGTATTTTACCATGCTTGATTTCGGGATGCTGAATCAGGTAAGCCATGGCTGTCATAATTTCAGTGACGCCTGCCTTGTCGTCTGCCCCAAGCAGTGTGGTTCCATCTGTCGTGATGAGTGTCTGTCCCTTGTAGTTAGACAGGTTTGGATAGTTTTCAGGTGAAAGAACAATATGTAGATCTTCATTAAGGATAATATCAGAGCCATCATAGTTTTCGATCAGCTTTGGATTGACATTTGTGCCTGAGAAGTCAGTGGCAGTATCCACGTGGGCCAGGAACCCGATGGTTTCAACCTGCTTATCTGTATTGGAGGGAAGGGTCGCCATGACGTACCCATTATCATCGATTGTTACATCATTCATGCCGATTTCCTTAAGCTCTTCTGTAAGCATGTTTAAAAGTGTCAGCTGTCCTGGGGTAGAAGGGCATGTTTCGCTTTCTTCACTGGATTGTGTGTCGACCTGCACATAAGATGTAAACCTTTTGATTATTTCTTCCTTCATATTAATCAACTGCCTTTCTTGAGTAATATCTCTATCTTATCACGCGAGGAATTTCTTCCATAAGGTTAAGTTTCAAATTACTTGCTTTTCTTATCTGTTCCCTGAAAGGAATGCACAAAAAAGAAGCAGCATGCAAGCTGCTTCCTAATGTTAAACGGCAACGGCTGCCGCTGCTTTTTTTCTTTCCCAGGGCTTAGAGAGCCAGCGCTTGAAGGCAAAGCATCCTCGAAGCCATTCATCCATGCCGGTTGCGATCCAGACTCCGAGCAATCCTAAGCCAAGGTGGACGCCAAGCATGTAGCTGAAAACGACGGAGATTCCCCACATGGAGATAACCCCAATAACAACAGGGAAGTTCACATCCCCAGCTGATTTTAATGAATTCATCAGTACAATATTCATTGCCCTGCCTGGTTCAACAAATACGATAGCCCATAAAACAGGAAGTCCTACTGTCATGACATTCACATCATTTGAAAAAAGCTGCAGAACAGGCTTTCCGAACAGGGCTAAAATCAGCGATGCGGCCAAAGAGGCACCCATGGCTATTTTCAATGTCCCTATTCCGCGCTTAAATGCCCGTTCATAATGTTTGCCCCCTATATAGCGTGCAATAAGGAGCTGTGTACCCTGTGCAATTGCGAGGGTAAATAAATAACAGACCATGGAAATATTCAAAATGTATACCCTTGCTGTAAGTGAAGGGGCCCCCATTGTAACAACAAATCCGGTTATGAAAAGCTGTGACAGCTGATAGGACAGGTTTTCACCAGCTGAAGGAATTCCGATTGCCAGAAGATTCTTAATGTCTGCTTTTCTGGCGTGAAAGATATCGGCAATCCCAAGCCTTAATGAAAGCCTGCGGTACACAAGAAATAAGAGGGCTGCAACCGCAAAAGCTCGGGCAGCAAACATAGCCCAGGAAACGCCTGCAACACCGGTCACCGGCAACCCGAAAATCCCCGCTGTCGCCAGCAGGTTTCCGCCTGCACTAATGACATCCATGATAACTGTCACCATCATAGATTCCTTTACATGTCCATGACTTCTAAGGACTGCGCTTAATGCAAGAGAAATAGATTCCAGGAAAAGAGAGATCCCGCAGATGCGGATGAAAGTCAGGCCATAGCCCAGAACTTCCCCTTCTATGCCGAACAGCCGCAAAAAATGCTCTCCGAACAAAAAGACGAAAAAAGCAACGCAGAGGCCTGCCCAGAAGTTCAAGCCGAACACAGATCTGGCAAGATGGCGCGCTTCACTAAATTGCTGAGCCCCGAGTCTTTGCCCAATCAAAATGGTTGCTCCCACGGATGTAACGGTGAACACCAGAATAAAGATATTTAATAACTGATTGGCAACACCGACACCGGCTGCAGCGGAATCAGAATAATGGCTGAGCATAAGGGTGGCAACCATACCCATGCCCATATGAAGGGCTAATTCTATTAAAATTGGCCAAGTAATATTGAAAAGAGTCTGATCTTGAAAGTTATTGCTTTTGTAGCCCAAAATGATTCTCCTTTATGTATTTCGAGTAGGGAAATAAAAAACACAACCTCCATTCTACTCAAAATATGGGCAATGTAAAGGGAATAGGAAAAAATGTCATAAAAAAATATTGCTTTCTTTACGAAAGGCTGTTTTCGTAAACTCTGCTCCTGTCTAAACAAGTGGCTGATTTCCTCTCCAGGACGCTCCACTTTCCGCGGGGCGTGCGCTGAGTCTCCTCAACATGCGTCTGCGGGGTCTCAGCTGTCACGCAGATCCAGCAGGAGTCTCCGCACCTTTCGGCTCCAATCAGCTTGCTTTAACAATAGGTTTGCCTCGAAAATTTATGAAATAACAACAATCTATAAGCTAAAAAACTGGCAGTGTATTCGTTTTTACTGTCGCTATATTTTTCAGCAGCCAGGATTGATCTTCTTCCTTTGAAATGTTTTCAACCATCTGGATAGCTAAATCTGTGTATCTCACCATGTTTTCCTGATTTTCCGCCACTGTGAACGCTCTTGCCATTGCTTCATAAGCAAATCCGGTGTCAAAAGCACCTAGTTCATTCTCCCTGCACAGCTGAAGCGACCTCTCGGCATGATGAAGCGCGGGCTCGTGCCGTTTGAGAAGGGCATATACTCTGGAAATCTGCCATTCACCCCGTGCAAAATGAAGCGGATCCCCGGCAATTCCCCAATGGTAGCGGGAGGCATTTGCTGCATAAAGCATCAGTTCTTCGTCTTCTGCTGTCCGGTCTTGCTTCTCTATTAAATCCCATGTTTGATTAAAAAGCTGGATGGCCAGCTGTTTATGTGTATCAATATCAATGCTTTTACTTCTGGTGCTCAAGTTTTCACGCCCTTTTTTTTGATAAGCTCTTTTCTTAAGGATTGTTGATTTTTAATGAGTTGTATGAGAATCACCGCTGTTAAATCAGCTGCCCTGTTCCGAAGCAGCAATGTTAACGAAAACAGCCTTTTGATGAGATCCCGAGTTATATTGTAAAAACAAAAAAATTAAAACGTCAATAATTCAATGCCGGAATATATCTCCGCATAAAAATCCCTCCCCGGAAATGCTACCGAGGAGGGATTTTTATTACGCTTTTATAATTATTCTCCGCCTGTTTCCAGTTCAGCCCAAACGGAAACACTTCCTCCGTTTACAGGGAAAACTGCAAACCCGCTGTCTTCTATAGTAATGCTTTCGTCACGTGTACCCGTCAGATCCACCCAGGTCTGTCCTGACCGGTGTTCTCCAACGTTCATCCGCTTTTCTCCTTCATCGCCGTTAGAAATAACCACAGCACATCCGGAATGGGGAATTTCCTCCGTTCCAAACCTTACCCATCCAATGGTATTAGGATGATCAAAATAATCCTCCTGCTCGCCGTATGCCTTATGATATCTCGCAAACAAAAGGGGATTGAGCGCTTCTTTTTTCCCCGGCTGCGGTGCAGGTCCGCCGATTCCATAATAATCTCCATAAAATACACAAGGATATCCATCTTTGCGAAGAAGGATAAGTGAATATGCGATTTGCTTGAACCAATCTTCAATCCATGATTCCAGTGACTCATGGGGCTGTGAATCATGGTTGTCCACAAATGTCACTGCATTGAGCGGATGCGATTGTACCAGCGTATCATCGAAGATTGTCGTCATATCGAAGTCTCTGCCAGACTGTGAAGCCGCATGCAATTTATAATGAAGTGCAACATCAAATAAATCGATTTGATAGTCTGTTTCATCAAGGAAATTCCGGCAGGCATCGAGATCAGGATTCCAAAACTCGCCAAGCAAATAAAAATTCCCATTATTATGCTCCAGCATTTCCTGTGCAAAGCGCCTGATAAACTCATGGTTGATATGCTTTATGGCATCAAGCCTGAACCCATCGCATGACGCATTTTCACAAAGCCACTTTCCCCAAGAAATCATTTCCTCAGTGACTTCAGGGTGATTGTAGTCAATGTTGGCAAACATCAGGTAATCATAGTTTCCAAATTCATCATCGACATTTTCATTCCATTTTTTGTTTTCGCCTAATATCCTGAAAACCCCAGATTTATCTGTTTTAGCATCATAATCGGTACCATTGAAATGCTGGAAATTCCACTTAAAGTCAGAGTATTTCCCTTTGCGGCCGGGAAAAGTGAATTTGGTCCATCCTTCAATTTCGAAAGGCTCTGATATCTCTTCGTTCCGGTTCATGGGATCTACTTCAACGACCTGAAAGGCTTCTGTTTCATCTGCGCCGGCTTTATGGTTCATCACCACATCCACATACACGCAAACACCCTGCTCCCGGCAGGCTGCAACGGCCTCCTGAAGCTCTTCTTTCGTTCCATACTTTGTACGGACGGTTCCTTTTTGATCAAATTCGCCAAGATCATATCCATCATAAATCCCATACCCGGTATCTTCAGCAGATTGTCCCTTTGTTACCGGCGGAATCCATACTGAATCAATCCCGATATCCTTTAGTTGAGAAGCAGAATCTCTCAGTACGTTCCAATGCGAACCATCGGGCTTAATATGCCACTCGAAAAATTGCATGATGGTATGATTCCTTTCCACTAAACATTACCCCCTGCTCCTGATTTCTTTATCATCTGTCGTCATCTAATGAATGAATTCAATTTACCCAATAGTCTAAGAATGTAAACAACTATCCTTTACCCTGAAAACTGACTGTCATGACTGGTGAATCTTAAGAAACTCTTAAGATTTATACTAAATAATTGTTAAGAAATTTTGCTTAAAATGTAAATAACTTCAAGGGTGATTCTGTTATATTTGAGAAAGGAGTGTGAGGTTAGATGAATCAGGATTTTACCGTGGTGATTGCAGATGATGAAAGGGAAATTCGCGATGCCATTGAAATATACCTATCTTATGAAGGCATCAAGGCGGTACAGGCCGCAAACGGATCCGAAGTTCTGGAGATCCTGGAGAAGCAGAGCGTCCATCTGATCATTCTTGATATTATGATGCCTAAGATGGATGGAATAGCGGCAACCTTTAAAATTCGCGAGCAAAGAAACATCCCGATCATATTATTAAGCGCAAAAAGTGAAGATACAGACAAAATTCTTGGCCTTCAGGTAGGGGCGGATGATTATGTAACAAAGCCGTTTAATCCGCTGGAATTGATAGCCCGGGTAAAATCCCAGCTCAGGAGATATGTGCTGCTTGGTACATATGAAGGTGCATCAAGAGTCATCGATCTTCATGGTTTGACGTTAAATCAGGAAGAAAAAGAAGTGGCTGTAAATGGTGAGGCGGTGAAATTGACACCGATTGAATATAAAATCGTCGAGCTATTGATGGTCCATGCAGGGCGTGTATTCTCAATTCACGATATCTATGAACGTGTCTGGAAGGAACCTGGATATAATGCAGAAAACACCGTAGCTGTTCATATCCGCAAAATCAGGGAAAAGATCGAAATTGATCCGAAGAATCCAAGATATTTAAAGGTGGTATGGGGAATTGGATACAAAATGGAAAAATAGGACGCTGGTCATCACTTGGCTATTGCTGCTCGCACTAGGCATTAATGGAATTGTATCCGCATTTGCGTACGGAAGCAAATACATAGGAAAAAGCTACTTTCAATCAATTGACTTCTCAAGCGAGTACGAGCAATTCACATCTCTTCTGGCTGCTTTTGAAATAACGGAACATGATAAAGATGCTCTGATTAGAGAAATTAAGGTAACCCCGGATGAAATTCAAGAGCACCGGTATAGATATGGGAGCCTTACACAGCAGATCACGAATATAAAAAATCAATATGAGTCAAAGATTGCGGATGCAAAGGCTAATAAAGAAGCCGCAAATTTATATACAGCAGAACGAAACCGGAAAATCGATGATATCACCCGTAATTTTAAAAGTGACAAGTATGTGGAAAATAAAATCATTGAACAAAAAAAACAGACGATTATTGATTATTTCAGAAAGCTGGGAGATTACCGGTCAGACTATAACCAAAGTAAAGCAGTATTCAGCTACTATTTGAAGGATATGGCAACAGGCAAGACGTACACCAACCTCAATATCAGCAGTGATGATAAGCCTGAAAGCTACTTTAGCAGGAAAGACATGCTTTTTGTAAAGAGCTATCCGTCATCAGCCGGCGGGCAGTATTTCCCTGTGGAAAAAGGCTATTTCGATGAACCGGATAGTATAACTGAGCTGCCTAAACATTATTTAAAAGGGAAAATCGGGATTGTTAAAACTGCTCCTGAGGATACTGCTGTTATGGCAAACTATCAATCTTATAAGAAAACCCAAAGATGGTACACAGCCCTTCTTGCAGGGGGAATGGCATCACTTTTGATTTGTTTGTTTTTATATAAAAAAACAGGAGTAATGAACGGATTTTCCTTTAAAAGTCCAGAAGTTTATTATAATCGTATTCCTATTGATGTCAGACTGCTTTTGTTAGCTCTGTCAGGCTTCTGCACTTTTATGTATTTTTTGGAGGAGAGCATATATATTTATGAACCGGATGATTCCCTTTCCATTGTAAAGAGAGTGCTGATCCAAACACTGATTTCTGCTATCCCGTTATCAATATTGCTGCTGCAGGCAGTTTTTTGGAAGAGAAGGGACAGCAAAATCAGCATGGAGCAGGAATATCAGCAATCGCTGATTTATAAGGTTTTTACGAATACGGCCAACACTTTCCTTTATCGAAACACAGGAATCCAATTATTTATCATGCTTGCCATTGTCTTTTTTGCCGGAGCGGGATTTGCAGGTGTGATAGCGGTCAATCATTTAATTGTCATATATATACCGCTTCTGCTGCTGGTTGCTTTTCCGGCGTTATTCTTCCTTATAAAAAAAGTGAGCTATCTAAACATTATAGCTCAGCATGCAGGCAGGGTTGCTGACGGGTTCAATGAACCGGATTTAGCCGTAAAAGGAAGTTCGGTACTCGGACAGCTTGCTGCACATATTAATACGTTTAAGCATGGAGTTAAAGCCTCCAGAAAAGAGCAAGCGAAAAGCGAGAGGCTTAAAACGGAACTGATTACAAATGTGAGCCATGACCTCCGTACACCGCTGACTTCGATCATAACGTACGCTGAGCTGCTGAAGAAAGAGGAAACCACAAGGGAAAAAAGAGGAGAGTACATTGAAATCATTGATAGAAAGTCCAAAAGGCTTAAATTACTGATTGATGATTTATTTGAAGCTTCTAAAATGGCGAGCGGTTCCATTGAGCTTGTTAAGGAAAAGGCAGACATCGTCCAGCTCCTGCAGCAGTCCCTGGCAGAATATGACGAAGCGATTCAGAAATCATCATTAACCGTTCGGGTAACCTGTCCAGAAAAACCAGTTTATGCTTTAGTGGATGGACAAAAGCTATGGAGGGTTTTTGATAATCTGATAGGCAATATCATGAAATATTCACTGGAAAATACGAGAGTCTACATTTCCCTTAATGAAACTAACGGCCATGCAGTTATTGTCTTTAAAAATGTCACTAAATACGAGCTCGGTGATAATGTCGATGAAATGTTTGAACGATTCAAGCGCGGAGACACCTCGCGCCATACAGAAGGATCCGGCCTTGGCCTCGCTATTGCAAAGTCCATCATGGATTTGCATGACGGCAGCATGGATATTGAAGTGGACGGGGATTTGTTTAAGGTTTCCATCATAATTGAGTCCATTTAAATATGATGTGTTTTTCATGAATTATTTTTTATTGCCATACACTGGTGCTAAAGGATGCTTAGAAAAAAGAGCTTTAACGGGTTATCAAATCTTATGAGTGATTGTCTGGAAGAATAGGAGGGCGAAAATTGAGGCAAATAACTAAAGGCATCTCCTTGAGGATGAGAAAAAAATGAATGTATTTATTTTGAGGGTCTAAAGTTTGTTGTTTTTTAATAGTTCTGCGAGGCAATCATATTGTTAAATCAGGTTGATTGGAGCGTAAGGTGCGAGACTCCTGCGGGATTAGCGGGAAGGTGAGACCCCGCA
>NZ_MLYQ01000080.1:0-3302 GCF_001866725.1 Bacillus sp. MUM 13 | reverse complement strand
ATAGCACCACTGTTGGAAAAGGAATTGAAGAGTTATGCCTCTGATTTCGATTTAAAGCCTGCCGTTGAATTTCTGGCGAATGCGATCATTGGCAATAAGGCAGATGAAAAAGTGCTTGATTACACCCTGCATTCTGTCGCGAAATGGACTGAAAAGGAATCCTCCAAGTTTCAGATGGGGCATGTGATTATGACGGCCCTTCAGAATAAAGAATGGGAAGGATTTATGAAAATAGCTGTAAAGTCCGTCCTTAGCATGCTCGACGAAGAGAAAATTGGACGCGTGGTCCAGGAGTTTGCGCTTAATGAAATCTACAATATTCTTCAAAAAGAACATCCGAACAGGGTAAAAATCATTGCAGCCATCCGCGCAAACTTAATTAAAATCAGTTCCAATGAAGACGTGCTCGGCAGGCTGGAAACTTGGAAGAAGTCTGCTGTAAGCGGCATTTCTGCTGAAGGGCCCATTACGGATTTGCTTGCAGGCATCCAGAATAAACTCCTTGCATTCGCCGAAAAACCAGAAACGGTTGAAACGTACGTGCTACCTGTTATTCAAAACGGAATCAACTCTTTGAAGAGTAATCCTGAAACAATGACTAAAATTGAGCTTTGGGTCCAAAAACAAATTGTCGCGGCAATAGAAGCCAATCATAATAAGATAGGGAAGCTCGTAAAGGAAAACCTTGATAAGCTTGACGATAAGACCTTGATTGATATGATAGAAAACAACGTCGGGAAAGATCTGCAGTGGATCCGTGTAAATGGAGCCATCTGCGGATTTATCATAGGCCTTCTTTTAGCCGGATTTAAATTGATTTTTTAAATGCCTGCCACTGCTGAAGGGGGATTTGGCCAATTGCTGACTGGTGCGGTTATTGGTCATCTGCTGCAATGAACAGAAAAGATTAAAAGATTCTATTTTAAAATGAAAGAATAAAAAATAGGGAGTGCTGGTATATGGCTGAAATTAATTGGAGAAGTGAAATTGAAAGAAGAAAAATCGAATTATTGGCAGATGCGCAAAACCTGCTGAAAATCAAAAGTGTACTGGACGAGGAAAATCCCTTACCCGATGCTCCATTCGGGCAGGGCGTCAGAGAAGCCCTCGATTATATGCTTCAATTGGGAGAGAAAGACGGTTTTGCGGTAAAAAACACGGATAACGTAGCAGGCCACATCGAAATGGGACAGGGAGAAGAGCTTGTAGGCATTCTTTGCCATGTGGATGTTGTACCAGAGGGTGACGGATGGAGCTCCGATCCCTTTGGCGGAGAAGTAAGGGACGGCAAACTATTTGCCCGCGGGGCCATCGATGACAAAGGGCCGACAATGGCCGCTTATTATGCCATGAAAGTGGTTAAAGAACTCGGCCTGCCTTTAAATAAGCGTGTCAGGATGATTATCGGGACGGATGAGGAATCACAATGGAGATGTGTGGACAGGTATTTCCGGACGGAAGAGATGCCGACTCTCGGTTTTGCACCGGATGCGGATTTTCCGATTATAAATGCCGAAAAAGGAATCTGGGATTTTTATATTAAGCAAAAGCCTGCACTTGCTGAGGAAAAACAGGCTGGGGCGGAATTGATTGAATTTTCGTCAGGATGCAGAATGAATATGGTGCCTGACCATGCATTCGCAAGACTAAGAGGAGAACATGCTGTTGAAATTACTAAAAAGTTTAATCAGTACTTAAGCAAAAACTCTCTAAAAGGAAAAGCAGTCTTTGAAGAGGATATTGCGGTATTGGAGCTTGAAGGAGTTTCCGCACATGGCATGGAGCCTAATAATGGCTTAAATGCAGGACTGCATCTGGCGTCCTTTTTAGCGGATTTGGAAATGCCGCAGCATGCGAAGGAATATTTTACTTTCGTGAAAGAATACCTTTTCGGTGACTCACGAGGAAACAAACTTGGCATTGCATTTTCGGATGATATTACCGGGGACCTGACAATGAATGCCGGAAAATTGTCCTACAATATACTTGAAGGCGGCCAAATCGGCTTTACTATGCGCTACCCTGTTACCTATAAATGGGAAGAAGGGAAGCGAAAGCTGGATGAATTGCTAAGCGGACTTAATTTGTATACTGAAACACTTTCAAACTCCGTTCCGCATCATGTGGAGAGTGACAGCTTCCTGGTTCAAACGCTGCAAAAGGTGTATGAACAGGAAACGGGAGATAAAGCAGACTTATTTTCCATTGGCGGAGGCACCTATGCCCGCTCGTTAAAAGAAGGAGTGGCATTTGGGCCGTTATTTCCGGGAAGCGAGGATATTGCCCACCAAAAGGACGAATACATTGTTATTGAAGATATGTTAAAAGCAGCCGCAATTTATGCTCATGCTATTTATGAACTAGCAAAGTAATCTAAAAGGGGGAAGCATTGGGATGGGGAAAATGATTTTAAACGGGGAAATCAAGGAACGGAAAGAAATCAGGCTTGATGTGGATGACCGCGGATATCAGTTTGGGGATGGAATATACGAAGTCATCAGGATTTATAATGGAACCATGTTTGCTGCAGAAGAACATTTAACACGCCTTCTTGATAGCGCAAAAAAAATCAGGATTTCTGTTCCTTATACAGTTGCTGAGATGGCGGAACAGCTGAACCGGCTTATTAAAGAAGATGGTATAGCGTTTGGTACATTATATATGCAATTCACCAGAGGCGTATCGGCAAGGAACCATGCTTTTCCTGGTCCTGAAACAAATCCGGTTTATATCGCTTATACAAAAAACGTTGAATATAAAGGCAAGGCAGCTGCTGGCGTAAAGGCCTTAACAGAAGATGATATCCGCTGGCTGCGATGTGATATTAAAAGCTTAAATCTGCTCGGCAACATCCTTGCTAAACAAAAGGCATCCGAATCCGGCTGTTTTGAAGCGATTCTGCACCGCAGCGGAAGAGTGACAGAAGGAAGCTCATCGAATGTCTCTATTGTAAGCAATGGTACGGTCTTGACGCACCCTTCCGATAATTTCATATTAAATGGAATTTCACGGCAGGTTATGCTGAAGCTATGCAAGGAAAATGGAATTCCCTTTGAAGAAAAGCCATTTACACTAGACGAACTGCTGAATGCTGATGAGGTATTCCTTACTGGAACAACAATTGAGGTTGCCCCTGTTGCGGAAATTGACGGCAAAGCAATCGGCAGCCGAAAAATAGGCAAGATAACCGGAAAATTGCAGCAGCTTTTTGAAGAAGAAATAGAAAGGCAGTGCGGCTCGCTTGCACGCTGATTACACAGGCTTTAATTCTGCACGGTACTGATTGAAGCAGAAATCAGCCA
>NZ_MLYQ01000008.1:0-16451 GCF_001866725.1 Bacillus sp. MUM 13 | reverse complement strand
GATTAGATACGGCTTCTTTCATGTTTATTTATCTTACTTTGTACGCTGGCTGTCTAAGGGCCGAGGCCAATTGAATAAAGGCTGCCCTTTAACGCTTTTTCTGTATCTTCAAGTTCAGAACCTGGATTTTGCTGCTGGATCTTCCATTATCCTACAGATATTGAGCGAGGGTGCTGGCGAATTCCTGAAGCATCTTTTCGTCAATTTCATCAAACCTTTTGATGATTGGGCTGTCGATATCAAGAACTCCTAGCAGTTCTCCATCCTTAAGGAGTGGAACCACGATTTCAGAACGTGATGCAGCATCACAGGCAATATGTCCCGGGAACTGGTGCACATCTTCAATTCGCATGGTTTTGCGTTCTGCTGCAGAGGTTCCGCAAACACCCTTTCCAAACGGGATGCGGACACATGCCGGCAGTCCTTGGAATGGTCCGAGAACAAGCTCTGTTCCTTCCGTAAGGTAAAAGCCCACCCAGTTCACTTCATCGAGGAACTGATTTAAAAGGCTTGACGCATTGCTAAGATTAGCCACCATATTCTTTTCGTCTTCAATAAGAGAAACGAGCTGTTTTATAACCATCTTATAATTTTCTTCTTTATTTCCTTGATAGGATTCTGCATTAAACACAAACATTCACCTTGCTTCCGGTAATTTTTCATAATCTATAGGTCATTAACTATTTCTTTATAACTAAAACTTTCCGCATATCTGTTTCCCCAATTTTAAGCAATAATCCTGTAATTTCGCATATTTATCCGCAGTATTTTCAAATCTCGATGAAAAGAACATGATTAAAAAGGCATCTGCACAATTCGACAGTTTCCTGATAACCCCTGCATGCCATAAAAGTTGTCGAGAAGAAGACAAAGGAGAAACTGCTTCCAGAAAGAATACTTGGTTAGAGAGATGTGCTGCAACAGAAAAGGGAGGGACTCAAAAATGAACCGCCAAACCCGGACTAAACAATTGATTCTAGATGCCGCTCTATATTTATTTCACTTAAAAGGATACCATGCCACTTCCATTCGGGATATTGCCGGGAAGGCGAAAGTCAATCCGGCAAATATAGCCTATTACTTTAAAAATAAGCAAGGCTTGCTGGAATATTGCTTCACCTCATATTTAGAAGAGTATGTAGAAATTCTTGATATCAATATCCTTGAACTGGAGAGAAAAGGTCCAAAACTTTGCCTTAGCGGTATGATCCTGGATATTCTTGAGTTTCAAAAAAAGAATTTCCTTGCATCCAGCTTCATCTATGGAGAATCCTCCTGGGATTCCAGCTTAAACCGTGAAATCCTTTCAACCTATTTTACAAAAGAAAGATTTTACTTTCAATTAATATTGGAAAAAGGAATGAAAGAGCATGCTTTTCAAAACGTCTCCATTCCAGTATTCATTCTTCAGCTTAAAGGCCTGCTTTCTGCCCCTGTTATGCATTCCCATTATGCGATGGAGGTTTTGCATGTCTTTCCTCAGGAGAACTACTATAACGCCAAATATGGAGACGAAATCATTAAATTCCTGCAATCGGCCCTTTATTCGAAAGACTCAGAGATCATGGATTATCGCGAGCCTCAATTATCCACTATGTGAGTCAGGGGATTGGAGAATAGGAAGCAGGTTTTTGTAGCCTTGTCCCACATCTTTAGCCTGATGGGCATCAGATCCATAAACAAGGGGAATGCCGAGCTTTTTTGCATAAATGGCTATATCATCAGGCGGATAGGGTTCCCTGCATAGCGGTTTGAATAGTCCTGCTGCATTGTAATCCAGCTGATAGCCTTTTCGGCGGACTTGATGGAGGATCGCATGCAAACGATATACGAAGTTACGGCGGGACGGGTAATTCAGCTGGAATTTATGTGCCAGGGTGATATGGCCGATGCGAGCGGGCTTATATACCCCAAGATCAGCATCAATGGATTTTTCAACAGCAGAATAATACATGTTATAAACATTGTCCACAGAACCGGATATGCGGGAAAGCTCCCCGAATACATCATCACTGAAATCCATGCAGTACCAGTTTTCCTTTGCATGGAGGAAGTGGACAGATAAAATGCTGTCATCGAGAAATTTTCCGATCCTGTCAAGAAGCTCTTTGGTCTCTTTTTCAAAGCCCTCAATGTAATCGATCTCTAATCCGGCCTTAATCGTTATTTTGTCCTTGTAGGCCCTTTTTAAGGATTCGATTTCCCTGAAATAATCCATAAGGAGCAAAGGGTCCATCCCGCTGTCTTTTTCTGGAGCCGGATCAGCAAATCCTTCAGGCAAAGGAGCATGCTCTGTAAAGGTGATAGCTTCCATTCCGAGTTCGATGGCCCTCCCGATATATTCCTCAAATCCGTCATTTGAACCGTGCGGACAGTAAGGACTGTGCACATGTTTATCACTTTTCAACTAAACCCCTCCAATAAACATTCCATTCATGCATATTTCTACAAAAAAATTCAACTTTCTAGTCAAAAATTATTGCTAACATGGTATCATAAAAGCATTGAAATGAACATTTATTGCATTTATATATAATGTAGAAGTACGGTGAGGCAAGAACAGGGGGCTTATGATGGAATACATACTTGGAGCGATTGCAGTAATACTGGCTTTTATTATTTGGGGGTATTTTTTTAAAAAGAAATATTTTAAAGAAATTGACCGTCTGGAATCATGGAAAATGGATATCATGAACCGCCCTGTACTGGATGAGCTATCTAAGGTTAAACAGTTGAATATGACGGGGGAAACAGAAGAGATGTTTGAAAGATGGCGAAAGGAATGGGACGCCATCATTACCATCCATATGCCTGATGTTGAGGAGCTACTGTTTGATGCAGAAGAATATATTGATAAGTACCGTTTTAAACGTTCGAGGGAAGTACAGCATAAACTGACGCTGAAACTGAAGGGAATTGAAGAGACCATTCAGAACATCCTTGACGAACTAAATGATCTTGTCGGAAGCGAAGAAAAAAACCGGGAAGAAATTGAGGACGTCAAAGAAAATTACCGCACACTGAAAAAGAAGCTGCTCGCCCATCATCACACATATGGAGCAGCTGCAGACAAGCTTGAGTTTATGCTTGATGAAGTTCTGGAGATCCTTCAGCAGTATGAAAGTGCCACAGAAAACGGCAACTACTTAAATGCGAGGGAGCTTGTCCTGACAATCAAGGGAAAGCTTGCAAATGCCGCTTCCAAAATGGAATTGCTTCCGCAGCTTGTAGCTGAAAGCAAAACTTCTTTGCCGAATACCATTGCTGAACTGAAGGATGGATATGCAGAAATGATGCAGCAGGGCTACTCCCTGGATCACATCCAGTTTGAAAAGGAAGTCTCCCGCATTGAACGGGAGCTTGGGTTATATGCTGAATACCTGGACAATGCAGAAACAGAAGAAGTGGAACAAGGCATTGCCGAAATGCATGATAATGTGAATGTATTATATGATCTGCTTGAAAAAGAAGTGTATGCAAGACAATTTATCCAGGCTAATGAAGAACTCCTTCAGGAAGAGATTTATAAACTGGAGTATGAAAATGATAAATTGAAGGCTGAGGCAGCCATTGTCCAGCACAGCTACCATTTAACTGAAAGTGAATTGGAAGCCTACAGGATTTTAGAAAAACAGATTGCGCAGATTGCCAAAAAATATCCGGCCATAAGGATGAAAATTGAAGAAAATACTGTTGCAAGTTCTGAACTAAGCGAAGAGATCATCGAGATCGAAAAGCAGATAAAAGAGATTCAAGAAGAACAAAATGTATTTTCGGGCAAGCTGCAGGCGCTCCGCAAGGATGAAATGGAAGCCAGGGAGGCACTTAAAACTCTCAGGGGGAAAATGGCCGATACAAGCCGCCTGATTACAAAAAGCAACATGCCTGGCCTTCCGGAATCATACAAGGCAGCTATTTACGCCGCAAAGGAAAGCTTTGAGGATGTTCATAACAAGCTGGAAGAAAAACCGCTGGATATGGCTTCGGTACATATTTATCTCGAAAAGGCAGTCGCTGTTGTCGATAGCCTGTACGAAAACACTGAAGAGCTGATCGAGCAAATGTTTTTATCAGAAAAGGTCATCCAATACGGCAACCGCTACCGCAGCCGTTATTCCTCTGTTGCTGATGCGCTGAGGGAAGCTGAAGAAAAATTCAGGACCTATGAATATGAAGCAGCATTAGAGATAGCTGCGAGTTCCATTGAAAAAGTGGAGCCGGGCAGCCTGAAAAAAATAGAAGCGAACCTTGATGAATTATTGACGAGGTAAAGAAGAAGCCGGCGCTAGCCGGCTTCTTCTTTTTGCTGGTCGAAAGCCCCCGCTATGGATAACGACCCTGCATGCAGCGGGACGAAGTGTTCTTAGTCTTTGAGGCGCTTGCGCTTTTGAAATTAATCCAGCTTCAGCGCCTAGCCTCTCGAGGTCATAAGTCACCTCAGAATTGAAGGCAAAAAGCGCCTACTATTCTGAGGAGCCTTATGCTGGTCGAGGCTATCAAGGCGCTTGCGCTTTTTTTTTCAAATGCGGGCAGTTATGGTATTATAAATAGTTGAGTCTTGTCCAACCTTTTTCAGGCTTTGCAGGTATGTATTGTGCTTTGATGGTGGACTTGCCGGCAGCGATTTAAATTAAATAGTGCAGCTTATTTTGCTGTATTCTATAGATATAGACGGACCATGGAGGCGGAAATCATGATTTATTTTGATAACAGTGCGACGACCAAGCCATATCCAGAAGTCATTGAAGCCTTCGCAAAGGTTTCCTCTGAATACTTTGGAAATCCTTCATCGCTTCATGGGATGGGTGCGAGGTCAGAGAAGCTCCTGTCTCAGGCCCGTAAGCAGGTTGCTGATTTGCTTGGTGCTGCTCCTTCTGAAATATATTTCACCTCAGGAGGAACGGAAGGAAATAATCTTGCGGTCAAGGGAGCAGCTGAGGCGAATGCCAAGAGAGGGAAGCATATTATAACAACGGAAATTGAGCATGCTTCTGTGAAAGATGCCTGCCGTTATTTGGAAGGCAAGGGGTTTGAAGTGACATATCTTCCTGTGAACGAAGATGGGCTGATATCACTCCTGGATCTTAAAGAGGCTCTAAGAAGCGACACGATTCTTGTGTCTATTATGCATGTGAATAATGAAGTTGGATCCATACAGCCTATTGAAGAAATCGGCAGGATCGTATCCGGTTATCCGCAGACCCTTTTTCATGTCGACCATGTTCAGGGAATCGGAAAAACCATGCTGAATCTTACAGCAAGCCACATTGATTTATGCACCATTTCTGGCCATAAGTTTCATGCTTTAAAGGGGACAGGCGTATTATATAAAAGAAATGGCGTCAATATCTCTCCGCTATTTTCAGGCGGAAGCCAGGAATCGAAGGTAAGGAGCGGTACAGAAAATGCAGCGGGAATCGTTGCGCTTGCAAAGGCACTGCGCCTTACGCTTTTGCATCAGGAAAAAGATAGAGATAAACTTCTTGAAATCAGGGAATGCCTATACTCCGGTCTTAAGGACATGGATGCTGTCCAAATGAACAGTACTTTGAATGGTGCCCCGCATATCATCAATTTCTCTATACCTGGAATCAAGTCAGAAGTATTCATTCACGCACTCGAAGCAAAGGATATCTTTGTTTCTACAACAAGCGCCTGTTCTTCCAAAAATAAGTCTGCCAGTGAAACGGTTATGAATATGTTCCGCAATAAGGCGAGGGCAGAAAGCGTGGTAAGAATCAGCCTTTCTTACCAAAACAATATAAAGGAAGCAAAAGAGGTCCTGGACGCTATCAGGGCAACGATAGAAAAATTACAAATGGTAATGAGGTAATAAAATGAAATTTGACCATATCATCATACGATACGGAGAAATATCCACAAAAAAAAGAAATAGGAAAGCGTTTGTGGATAAACTCCGCACCCATATTAAATGGACACTCAGGGCTTTTGCAGAGATTAAGATTACCTCCAGCAGGGATAGGATGTTTATTATTTTAAACGGTGCCGATCATGTGAGAATCATTGCTCTGCTCAAGGAAGTATTTGGCATCCAGTCCCTGAGTCCTGCATTAAAAACCGGCCTGGATATAGAAGAAGTGAAAAATGCTGCTTTATTTTATCTCAGCCAGCTGTCAGGAAGCATTGAGACATTTAAAATTTCAACAAGAAGAGCGGATAAAACCTATCCTTACAATACGGATGAAATGAATCATGCCTTAGGCGGACACCTTTTAAGAAACATGGACGGGCTAAAGGTGGATGTAAGAAACCCTGATCTTAACTTAAGGGTTGAAATCAGGCAAGATGCCATTTATTTGACGGGTGAAATTATCCCGGGTGCTGGCGGCCTGCCATTTGGATCAAGCGGGAAGGCGATGCTCATGCTTTCTGGGGGGATAGACAGCCCGGTGGCCGGTTTTTTATCAATGAAACGCGGCCTGGACATAGAATGCATTCATTTTTACAGCCCGCCATTTACAAGCGAGCGATCCAAACAAAAAGTAATTGATCTGTCCAAAAAACTCGCCGAAGTTTATGGAAGCATGAAGCTTCATATTGTTCCGTTTACAGATGTCCAGATGCTGATACAAAAGCAAATACCGGAAAATTATACAATGACAGCCACCCGCAGGGCGATGCTGAAGATTGCTGATAAAATCCGCGAAAAGCAGGAAGGCCTGGCAATCATTACTGGAGAGAGCCTTGGACAGGTTGCCAGTCAGACGCTTAACAGCATGTTTGCAATAAATGAGGTTTCTAATACGCCTATTCTCCGTCCGCTGATTATGATGGATAAAACGGAAATCATTGAACTGGCCAAGGAACATGATACACTTGAAATCTCCAATCTTCCTTATGAGGATTGCTGTACGGTCTTTACACCAGCAAGCCCGAAAACAAAGCCAAAGCGAGAAAAGGTTAATTTTTACGAAAGCTTTGTAGACTTTGAATCGTTAATTGAAGAAGCTGTTGCCAAGACAGAAATTATGAGTTTGACTCCGGAGCAGGAAATCGGTCTCCTGAAAGATTCTGAGGACTTATTCTAAAAAATATTTCATAATATTCCCAGATATAATATATGAATGATGCCATGTGTTTCTGCACAATCTATTACCACAAGGAGGTGAAGAACACATGGCAAATAACAGAAATCAATTGTTAGTTCCTGGTGTATCACAAGCTCTTGAACAAATGAAGTACGAAATTGCAAATGAATTCGGCGTCCAGCTTGGCGCTGACACAACTGCTCGCGCTAACGGATCCGTTGGCGGAGAAATAACTAAACGTTTAGTACAAATGGCGGAACAGCAATTAGGCGGTTACCAAAAGTAATTATAAACTGGATGCAAAGAAGCGGGTTTCTGGCCCGTTTCTTTTTTGTGTTTTACACACTTGGCATGGAAGGCTTATTCATTAATTCGTACTAAAGGAGAATTGAATAAAGATTTTAAAATATCAGAATTATTTAGTATAATGAAAGCAGAAGCTAAAATGCACTGAGAGAGGGGAAACACAATGAATCGAAGTGAACTGCTGGCACCCGCGAAATATAACCTGGTCAGCGAAATAGAGAAGTATGCCGGCAATCCTGAAAAGCTTGCCCTGCAATGGGAAGATGAAGCTGGTTTAAAAAAGGAAATTACATATGAACGTTTGCTTAAGAACGCAAATAGAATTGGAAACGCTTTCCTTAAGGCCGGCCTTAAACAGGGTGACACCCTATTAATAATTATCCCAAGGCTTATTGAAGCATACGAGGTATATATTGCAGCCTTAAAGCTTGGAATGGTTGTTATCCCGAGTTCGGAAATGCTGAGGGCAAAAGATATCCAGTATAGGATTCACCACGGTGAGGTAAAGGGAATCGTAAGCTATTACCCATTTATCGATCAGATTAATGAAGTGGAAGAAGCTGCATCGCTTGTTAAGTTTTCTGTAGGAAAAGAAGCGGATTCCTGGAAGCTTCTTAGCGAAACGGCCCATAATGAGCCAGATCAGCTGGATATGGCAGAAACAAATGCATCGGATATGGCATTCTTATCTTATACATCAGGCACGACAGGAAATCCTAAAGGAGTGGTCCATACCCATGGGTGGGCATTTGCCCATTTAAAGACAGCGGCGCCTAAATGGCTTGCAGTAACGGAAAATGATGTTGTCTGGGCGACAGCAGGACCTGGCTGGCAGAAGTGGATTTGGAGCCCGTTTTTATCCGTGCTAGGCTCAGGGGCCACCGGGCTTGTTTATCACGGCAAATTCGAACCGGAAAAGTATTTGCAGCTCATGCAGGATTATAAAGTGAATGTTCTTTGCTGCACACCGACAGAGTACCGCCTGATTGCAAAAGTGGATGGTTTGCAGAATTATAAGCTTGAAGGGCTGCATAGTGCCGTGTCAGCCGGCGAGCCGCTAAACAGGGAGGTTATCGAAACTTTCCGGAAACATTTTAATATTGATGTGCGGGATGGGTATGGCCAGACGGAAAACACCCTTTTGGTCGGTGTCATAAAAGGAATGGAAATGAAACCGGGATCCATGGGAAAACCAACACCCGGAAATAGGGTTGAAATCATTGATGAAAATGGACAGCCATGCAAGACCGGAGAAGTAGGGGATATTGCTGTCCATATCGAAACGCCTGCATTATTTAAAAAATACTTTAAAGATCCGGAAAGAACAGCCATGCAATTCCGGGGTGATTATTATGTGACCGGTGACAGGGCTTCAAGAGATGAAGATGGATACTTCTGGTTCGAGGGACGTTCAGATGACATCATTATCAGTTCAGGATACACAATTGGACCGTTTGAAGTGGAAGACGCCCTGGTTAAACATCCTTACGTAAAGGAGTGCGCGGTAGTGGGCAGTCCCGATGAAATCCGGGGCCATATTGTTAAGGCCTATGTTGTACTGCGTGACGAAGCGGAAGCAGGCAATCCGGAGTTAATTTCCATCCTTCAGGAGCATGTGAAAAGCTTGACTGCCCCATATAAGTATCCAAGAAAGATTGAATTCATTAAAGAGCTCCCTAAAACGGCTTCAGGAAAAATACGCAGAATTGAATTGAGGAAGAGAGAGGAAACGATTTTAAACTGATTAGAAAGCGAACCAGGATGGTAAATCTGCAGACTGGGTTCATAGTGAAAAAAAGCTGTTTTCGTTGCTGCTTTGGAACAAGGTGGCTGATTTCCGCTCCAGGATGCTCGCTTTCCGCGGGGCAGGCGGTGAGCCTCCTCTGCTGCGCCTGCGGGGTCTCACCTTCCTGCTAATCCCGCAGGAGTCTCGCACCTTACGCTCCAATCAGCCAGGCTTAACAATGAGATCTCACTTAACGCAATAAAAAAACAACAATCCTTATGTGAAAAGAGCCAAAAGAAAACATCTAGAAGCGGATGCTTTTACTTTTATGGCTCTTTTTTCGTAAACCCATTTGTTTTATTAATGGTTGGATTAACATAGGAAATTACTTGCAAAATGGTAATATAAATATAAATGGAGGTGAAATCGTGGGAACTCTTGGTACAGTAGCTTCAATAGTTGCTGGAGTTTTTGTCATTTATTTAGGGTATCTGATTGGAGCAAAAAAGATGTTATCCTTAATCATTGGTTATAGTGACAGAACATTTTACGGAGATGAAGATAAATACGCTAAAAGAACAGGTTTATCAGCAATAATATTAGGAATTCTTATTATTACACTGCCTTTAGCAGTTTGGGTTTTTGGCGAAGGCTCCGTACAGATATACAAATATATTATCGGTGTATATGCTGTATTAATGATTTTGGTGGCTAATTATTGGCGATTTAGATTTTAGACCAATGTATAGGATGGCGACTGCTGTCCTTTTTAATGCCACAAAAAACCCCCTTAAACCGTTTCTTTGTTATATCAGGTTTCAGTAATTTTTTTGTTTCATCGAATTAAATAACGCCGCATTTGAACTGATTTGGTTAATTTGCTGATTCTTCATAAACATATTCCCCCAACGCCTCCTTAAACCCATGTATCAACACTTCAACAGTATGGTCAATAAAGCCGCATTTCTGCGAAAAGAGCCTTTTTTATTAGGCTCTGTTAAATTTTTATGTTGATTTTTCACAATTGTAAAAGGGCTATAAAAAGCCCTTTATTGTTCGTAATAATAAGCATTTGTCCAATGGTAATCCTTACCCTTGTTTTTACACCAGTTAACAAAGTCCTTTTTTTGTTCGTTTTTAAACAACATCCAATCATTCAACAGTTCTCTATAATAGTTAATTTCGTCATCATTATCTTTTCTAGTTTGTTGACATTCTACCTTATCATTTAACTGCTGTAACTTAGTAATAAGCAGAGAATCTTCTTCAATATTACCCAAATATAAATCTTCAGATATATGATGAAACGAATACCAAAGCGAGTACAAATTAATATCAATGAGTTTTAACAAAGATAATTGTTCGCTTTTGCCGCCAAGTTCAATTGAGCTGTTTAAGTATTCAATACGGTTTTCGGTTTGTAAAAATAAGCCATACCACCTATATGGTCTTGGTTCTTTTGGATTTTTCTTTATCCATTCCTCAAGTATAGGCTTTAATAAATTTTCCTCTAAAGGATGAACAAGTAAGTGGTGAATATTGTCTGATACTTCAAATAAAGCAAATAGCCAACAAGCGAAATTCTGTTGTTTATCTTTATCCCATTTCCTTGCTTCATCTATAAATGAGGATAATAGTTTAAAGGATTCTTTCCGTAGCCCTTTATCTTTGAGGACACAATACTTTTTGAATAACTGATATTCATCCAATCTATCGTTTTTCAAAACATTGGTTAAAATATTTTCCATTTCGCACTTCCCATCTCGTTTTCAAATTAGTCGACCCTAACGAAATTACTAGAGTCAAACTATCAGAAATATATTGCCCGCTATTTTTTTACTTTATCTATCATTATCTAAATCACTATCAAAGAAAGATTTTTTAGCTTCTGTATGTTCATATTTTTTCTCTAGGTGTTTGCCGACAATAGATTGATTAATGCCTTCTTTGACTGCTGTCTTAATAACCAAATACAGAATGAATAAGCCAATCAAGTACAAAATAATAGGTAAAAGTGTTTGCATAACAATCCTCCTGTCAATCTGTTACCAAGGCGGCACAGCTCAATTTCGTTTGATCCAATTTGCTCATATAAAAACAGCTGGCCCGTCCGTGTATCTATTCTTTTGGGACTTGTTTGCCTTTTAGTAATCACTTAGCCTGCTTTAGTTGCTTGGGTGTTTATAAGTAAAAAAAAACCTGTATGGCAGGGCTCTCCAGGTAAAATTAATATCTGCTATTATACTATGATTTTCATCGATAGATAGAGCTTGCGTAAATATTGTTAGAATATTTACATAATGTTACACTTTAAGAAAATATAATACACAGCTAAAAGGGAGTGCAGCTTTGTGGGGATTTTGTGGGGCAATGGAAATATATACACAATGACGGAAGAAGGCAATATGGCTGAGGCTTTATTTACTGAACAAGGAACAATCATTGAAGCAGGGGTGGCTTCTGAGCTTGAGAAGAAATATCATTCAAGGATTACAGAAAGGGTCAATCTGAATCATGCTACAATGATTCCGGGGCTTGTTGACAGCCATATGCATCTTGTCGGGCATGGAGAGAGGCTGATGAGACTGGATCTTTCCGAGATGAAAAGCCGTGAAGAAGTATTGCGTGCTGTCCGTGATAAATGCAGGTCAACACCAGAGGGCAAATGGGTTGTCGCAGAAGGCTGGAATGAAAATGAATGGGAAGATTCCACTCTTATATTATCTGATGATTTGGATGCATTATCTGTGAGTCATCCTGTGATTTTAAAGAGAATTTGCCGTCATGCCCTAGTCGCAAATTCAAGAGCCATGAAGGAAGCAGCTGTGGCGCAGGATGTGAAAGTGCCTGCGGGAGGGGTTATCGGCAGATATCCTGACGGCCGGCTGAACGGGATGTTTAAGGAAGACCCGGCCCAGGAGCTTGTGCTAAACAGCATCCCGGGCATTACAAAGGAATACATAGAATCAGCTCTCCGTATGGCAATCTCTGATTGTTACCGGCTTGGACTGACTGGCTGCCATACGGAAGATCTGCATTATTACAATGGTTTTTTGCCGACCTATGAAGCTTTTGTTACAGTGATCGAAAAAGAAGGAATGAGTTTTAGGGCGAATTTGCTTGTCCATCATGAAGCAGCCGCTGATATGCATGGACACGGCTACTCGTACAGAGGAGGCACAACGTACATTGAATTTGATAGTATGAAGATTTTCGCGGATGGTTCATTGGGAGGAAATACGGCTCTTTTAAGCAAACCGTACTCAGATCAGCCGGAAACACAGGGTGTTGCCATTTTTACACCGGAAGAACTGAAGGAATTAGTAAAAAAAGCAAGGTCCTTACACATGCCTGTTGCCATACATGCAATTGGGGATTTGGCGTTTGAGTACGCCCTCGATGCCATTGAAGCCTTTCCGCCCGAACAAGGTTTAAGGGACAGGCTGATTCACGCCCAGATTATGAGAAAGGATCTGATTCACCGCGCCAAATCATTGCCGCTTATCTTTGATATTCAGCCTGGATTTGTACCTTCCGATTTTCCATGGGTTATAGAGAAGGTCAGCAGTGATTTAATAGAGCAAAGTTATGCATGGAAAACCTATCTGGATGAAGGGATACATTGTGCAGGCGGCTCAGATGCGCCGATTGAAAAACTTAATCCGCTTTTGGGCATCCACGCAGCCGTAACCAGAACAAAGCCGGACAGCGAGGATAAGGAGATATTTGGAGAAGATCAGTGCCTTTCAGTATTTGAGGCCGTGTCTTTATATACAAAAGGAAGTGCCTACGCAATTGGCCAGGAGCAGAAGCGGGGCAAAATTGCACCAGGGTATATGGCTGATTTTACCGTGCTGGACACCGATATTTTTTCTGCAGAGAAATCGGATCTGCTGACAGCGCGGGCGGTCATGACGGTTGTGGATGGCAGGATCGTATATAAATCCGCAGATTACGATTTATGATATAATATTTGGTTTAAGAAACGAAGGAAAGAAGGAAGAAGATGAAACACGAAAACGAAAAAGAAGGCATATTTTATGCAGCCCTTTCCTATGTGATCTGGGGAATCATCCCTATCTACTGGAAATTTGTACAGCAGGTCCAGCCATACGAAATCCTGGCACACAGAATCATCTGGTCATTTGTCTTTATGGGTGCCCTTTTAGTAGTCACAAAGAAATGGAAGCTATTTACCGCTTATCTTAAACAAATATCAAAGGAGCCAAGGAAATTATTTGCTCTTTTCGCTGCGTCCCTGCTGGTAAGCGCAAACTGGGGAGTTTTTATTTGGGCCGTCAATTCAAATCATATTCTTGAGACGAGCCTTGGCTATTATATTAATCCTCTTGTCAGTGTCTTATTGGGCGTTATTGTTTTAAAGGAGCGCTTATCGGGAGCACAGGTCCTGTCTTTTTGCTTAGCTGCAGCAGGGGTGCTTATACTGGGAATTCACTTTGGCTCCATACCATGGGTATCACTCATTCTGGCCATTACCTTTGGCTTGTATGGCCTTGCCAAAAAGATGATCAGTGCAGATTCAGCCATAGGCCTGACATTGGAGACGATGATGGTGACTCCGCTTGCACTGGGCTATTGCGTGTATCTTGCTTTATCATCACATTCTTCATTTTTCGGATCAGGATCTGTCAGTCTCTTTCTGATAGGAGGAGGGATTGCGACAGCTCTTCCGCTTTTGTATTTTGCTAAAGGAGCTCAGTTGGTTCCTTTATCGATGCTCGGCTTTCTTCAATATATTGCTCCGACATTGACATTGATCCTTGGAGTATTTGTTTATCATGAAACATTCACTAAAACACATCTAGTGGCCTTCATTTTCATTTGGAGCGCGCTGGCGATATACTCCCTCTCCAAGACCAAATGGGGGACGGCAGGTGCAGGAAGAATGAAAGGAAAAAGAAAAATCGGAGCATGAAAAAAATAGAGATGGCAAATATGCCATCTCTATAAAAATGTCCTTCTGACTTTTTCCCAAAATGAGTTATCTTTTAATTTGACCGTTTTAATTTTCCTGCCGCTTAAATTTACTTTTATTTGATTCACATGCCGGATGCTCATGGCTTCGTTATCCATGCCGATTGTCGGGTATTCATTGCCGTTTTGCGAAACATGGACTGTCAAAGATCTATTTTCCCCAAGGATGAATGAAGAGCCGAGCGTGCGATATGTATTATTATTCAAAGAAGCCAGTTCGCTGACCTGGAAACAGGGCAGGGAAGGATCGACAACGGCGCCGTTCACCGATTTGTTATATGCTGTGCTTCCTGTAGGAGTAGCAATCACTATGCCATCGCCCCGAAAGGTTTCAAAATGGATGTCATCAATGAACAAATCCATAACCACTGTTTTAATGACAGATGAACGGATGCTCAATTCGTTAAGGGCGTAAAAGGAAGGCTGATTATCAAGAGTGATTTCAATTGTCGGATATCTCCGCACTTCTATTTGTTCCTGTGTCATGGAATCAATCATCTTGCTCGTATCATCCAATAAGAAGTCACAGTACATATTTAAGCTTCCTCCGGTTGAAATTCCCGCATATAGACAATCCTCCCTGAATCCGGTTTTCCGGACAGCCTGAAGAAAGGTCCCGTCACCGCCGACACTTAAGATGATGTTGGCTTGTCTGGCATCCTTAACAATATTAAAGGAATACCTCTCTGCTAAATCATGCAGCGGACGGATTTTTTCAAGCATGTCAGATGAATTTGTATGGAAAAAATAAATATTTCGGCGATTGGACATCAATTTTCCTCCCGTTCATTTTTTCAGACTTTTGATGCTGCTCAAAGTAAGTCATCCTGGAGCAAATCAAAGTCTTCACTGTGAAATCAGTTTATCATGAAGCATGGCATTTTACATGTAAGAGGTTTCAAAATGCCGGAGACAAGGTAAAACTAGAAAGTGATAGTATTGTTCATCTGCCTTGCTTCAATTAATACCCCCCCTTACAGACCTGTATAGCCCTGCTTTCAGGTTTATTTTTTTGCCTTCATGCGAATACTGGAAAGCGGAAGGGATGTGAGCTTATCATCTGGATTTTGTATCTTTTTCTTTTTCTTATAGGTGTACTTTTCCTGCTTTTTTTTACAAAGGTGAAGGTAATCATTTTCTATAACTGCCAGCAAGGACAAAATCAATTGACTATTAAGCTCCGTTCCTGGTTTGGCCTCATCCGCTATACCATTCATGTTCCAGAAAGGGACAAAGATGACT
Source organism: Bacillus sp. MUM 13 (assembly GCF_001866725.1). Lineage (NCBI taxonomy): Bacteria > Bacillati > Bacillota > Bacilli > Caryophanales > Bacillaceae > Bacillus > Bacillus sp. MUM 13. Next base: position 1,133 of record NZ_MLYQ01000008.1, on the reverse strand, counting down.
CTGAAAAAATACATAAAGGGAAAATGGCTGCAGAAGACGCCATAAATTCTGCAGGAGATTTTTTCAGCAGTGCTGAGGATATAAAGGAAATTTTGGGACATATAGGCGCGGTCCATCGTATAATGAAGAATTTCTTAAGAAAAGTGCGGCTCTCAAAGTTTGAATGCCATACATCTATCGGGGCAGGAGATGCTGCATTAACGGCTGTCCTGTCAGGGGGGATTCTTGCGCTTCAATCATGGATAATCGCCCTTCTCTGTATGTATGTAACATGTAAAATAGTTCCTTCCTATTCTGTGACTTCTGTTTTCCAAAAACCTGCTGCAGGGATTGTTCTTTCTTGTATATTTCAATTTAGGTTAGGAAAAGCTATTTTGGCAGGAATTAAACTGTTTCGTTATTGGAAAAGCATACATGCTGAATCTGAAAAAGATAGTATGCAAAATTTTGCGGCTGATTCAAACGGACAAACATTTTAGAAGGAGGAACATGAAATGTCAGACCATCCAATTCAAGGCTTAATGACAGCGGCAATGGAAAATCTTAAAGAAATGGTTGATGTGAATACAATTATTGGAGATCCGGTGGAAACGCCTGATGGCAGTGTCATTTTGACGGTTTCGAAGGTAGGCTTCGGATTTGCTGCAGGTGGAAGCGAATTCTCAGGGGGCAATCAAAGCCAGGACAGCTCTGCTTCACAGCCATTTGGCGGCGGCAGCGGCGGGGGCGTTTCCATCACTCCGATTGCCTTTTTAATCGTAGGGTCACAGGGTATTAAGATGCTTCACCTGAATGATGGGACGCATTTAATGGAAAAGCTTCTTGATGCAGCACCCGCTGTCATCGATAAAATTCAGTCCATGCTTTCTAAAAGCGGCACGAATAAAGAGCAGAATAATGACAGCCAAAGCGTATCAGGCGAGCCTGACAGGCGGGAAAAAGGAAGCAGGGGCCATGATGAAAAACAGGACCGGCGCCCGCAGAGACAGGATTTTGATTTTTAATAAAGGCTCTTTACTTAAAGATTGTAGTTTTTTATATGTTTTGTGAAGCGGTCCCGTTGTTAAACAAGGTTGATTGGAGTGTAAGGTGCGGGACTCATGTTTAGATTAGCGGGAAGGTGAGACCCCGCA
>NZ_MLYQ01000079.1:0-19509 GCF_001866725.1 Bacillus sp. MUM 13 | reverse complement strand
AAACGCCATCGTAACCAACTCTGGCAGTCTGATATCAAGTATGACCCTTACTTGCCGATTGGTCCAAATGGAATGAAGAAACAAGTGTATCTTGTCGCTTTTATCGATGACGCCACCAGGTATGTGCTTCATGCAGCTTTCTACCCTACCTTGGATTCAAGAATCATTGAGGATGCCTTTCGGCAGGCCATCCAAAAATACGGTGTTCCAGAGGCGGTTTATTTTGATAATGGGAAGCAATATCGAACCAAATGGATGTCCCGTACCTGCTCAAAAATAGGCACTCGCCTTACTTACACAAGACCATACTCAGCAGAATCGAAAGGCAAAATTGAAAGGTTTAATAGAGTTATAGATTCATTCATCAGTGAAGCAGTCATCGAAAAACCCAATACCCTTGATCGCCTGAATGAACTATTCCAAGTATGGCTGACAGAGTGTTATCAGAATAAGTCTCATTCTGCCCTTGAGGAGAAAATCAGCCCGGAAACGGCATTTCGTTCAGATAAAAAAGCAATTCGGTTCATCGATCCCGATACATTGAGCCATGCATTTCTACATTCCGACACAAGGAAAGTTGATAAATCGGGATGCATCAGTTTCATGGATCAAAAATATGAAGTGGGCTTGGCATTCATTGGACGTCAGGTTGATGTTGTCTATGACCCCGCAAATATCGAAGAACTTACCATTGAATTCGAAGATTATACTCCTTGGAAAGCCAAAAAGCTTGTCATAGGAGAACGGGCCGGGAAACGCCCAGCGTTACCTGAGCACCTGCAGGTGCAGGGGGTTGACTCTTCAAGATTATTAAAGGCAGCTGAACGAAAGAATCAGGAACGCCAAATCGAGCAGAAGCCAGCCGTAACCTTCCGTGCTGTTTGGAAGGAGGACGATTCCCGTGTTTGAAGCTTTCTATGAAATGGATCATACACCTTTCGCCAGAGATCTTCCGACTGACCAATTGTATGATTCCTCCATGATGCAAGAAATCCTTGGAAGACTGAAGTATACAGCTGAAAGACAGCTTTTTGCCGTTCTGAGTGGGGATAGCGGTACTGGAAAGACAACGACAATTCGTAAGTTTGTAGACAAATTGGATAAAGGGAAATTCCATGTCCTTTATCTGTCCGACTCTAAGTTGACTCCTCGCCATTTTTACAAAGGGCTTTTGGAACAATTAGGGTCTGAAGCAAAGTTTTATCGCGGGGATGCGAAAAGACAACTTCACCGTGAGATTGAATTAATGAAAGGCATACGAGGATTACAGCCTGTAGTTGTAGTGGATGAAGCTCATTTATTGGACCGGGAAATGCTTGAAGAAGTTCGTTTCCTACTGAACTTTAAAATGGATTCACAAAGTCCAATGGCGCTTATTCTGGTCGGCCAGAGTGAATTATGGGATCGCCTGCGGCTACAGTCATACGCAGCGATACGCCAAAGGATTGATATCCAATTCCAGTTGGGGCACCTCGACAAGGCGCAGCTTGGAGAATATGTATCCAAGCACCTTCAGTATGCAGGAGTTGATCAGCCCATATTCTCTGATGGCGCGATTGATGAAATCCACCGGTACTCTGGTGGAGCCGCAAGGCTCATAAATAAATTGTGTACACATAGTCTTCTATTTGGCTCGCAAAATGGCCGGAGAATCATTGATGACCACATGATCAAACAAGTCATCCAAGGGGAACTTTCATGACAAGCCGCTGGAAAGAAACGAACTACCGTGAAGTTGGATTATTGGGTTGTGTTTTGGGGAGACAGTTCGGGTACAAAGTGTGCGATGTGGTGAATGGTTTGACCTTCATCTAGGGAATGGAAGAACTCTTTCCGGCCGCATGGAGTTGTAGAAGGATGGTATACACGTAAGGTTCTATCTCAAGAAAAATGAGACGTATCAAGTAGATTTCTAAAATCGGTGGGGAAGCAAAAGACTGCTTCCCTTTCATTTTGGACAGTAAATCCGTCAGTTTTAGGACAAATAATAACGTCAATTTCCTGACAATGCAGTACGTCATTAATAATGTTTTTTTATGTGGTTTACGTATTTTACCCACGTGGAGTACAGTAAAAATATTTTCCCTTCATTCATTAGAGCGAGATTCCTATAGAAAACAAGAAAACTATCTAGCAAAATGGATTTGCTAGGGTGAAAATTAATTTAAAATGAAGGAGGAAATCTCCATTCGTGTGAATTGAGTAGACAGAAGGGGGAATGAGTAATGGAATACCAATTTAATGAAAAATTGCATCCTCAACAATCAGGTTTAGTCATAGATTTTATGGATTCCTTAGAAAAAGATGATATTAATCTTTTTTGGAGCACTTTATCTAGAGAAGATAAGGCCTATATAGAAGGGACCTTTAATGCACTCCAGGATTCTAGAGAGCAGATTACGTTTTATGAATGGAAAAACGAAAGCTTCAGAAGGGCTAAAGAAGTATTTGTGAATTACATTTCTAATTATGGTGTTTCAACTACTGTACGGCATTACAACAAAATACTTGCAGATATATATTTACCTCATGGTGTTGAAGTACCTATAAAATACATTGCGGAATCTGAAGTAAGAGTTATGAAATTACCAATCACACTCGAAGTTAATCAGGCAGAAGATGGCCAGATTTTAGTTGAATGGAAAGTTTATTTCTATGCCAATAAAAATTTATAACATTGACTAGCATCCATTTATTTAGATGCTTTTATTTTTGAGCAAAGAAGGTGAGTGTATGAGAGTTGGTGATTACAGCTTCTCCATTTTATTGTTATTACAAAAATTTGTAAACAAAAATCAATATTTGTTCCACCACAATTAAAATTGTGTATGTACTTAAATTACGTATCATAAGAAAGAAACCAACTATTAGTAAGCTGGTTTCCTTTCTAACTAATATCAGGATTGATTAATTGATTCCTACTGCAGTGAAAGCATTTGTCACGGCAGTTTTTTCTGCACTGCTTGATCCATAAAGGTCAGCAGCCGATTGAATGGCTGCAGCTTTTGCTTGTGAGAACGTGGCAGATGAAGTCAGATAAACCGTGTTGGCGCGATAGAAAATAGCTCCTAATTTATCAATGCCGACTCCCGAAACGGTGACACCATGGAACGTGCCGCCAGCTGAAAGAAGGTAGGCTGCTTTATTGATAATTCCGCTGTTTGTATGAACGCCGCCATTATCCGCTGTGCCTGTATATCGGTTTGGATAATAATCAGGATCGCCGTAAGCAGCCGGATTGGACATCGAACGAAGGGCATCCCCTGATACGCCAGGTGTATAGACATCCTCCCCAATTAGATAATCCGCTTTGGACGCCTGATATTTAAATTCCACGACTGTTCCGAAGATATCGGAAATCGCTTCATTCAATGCTCCTGATTCTCCCTGATAAACCAGATTGGATTCAGATGAAGTCACAGCATGCGTCAATTCATGGGCCACAACATCCAATCCGCCTGATAGAGGGATGAATGTATAGCCATCTCCATCTCCGTATACCATTTGTGAGCCGTTCCAGAATGCATTATTATAGTTGCTTCCATAATGAACGGTTGATTTTAAAGCTGAACCGTAGCCATCATAAGAGTTCCTATTGAAAGTAGATTTATAATAATCATAAGTTTTGCCTGCATAATAGTGGGCATCTACCGCAGGAGCATCATTGGTCGCACTGAATACGTTGTCCGCATCCGACCAAAGCGTTCCCGGTAAGCTTGATGAGTTGTACGTATTGTAGGTGAAAATACCATTGCCTCTCGTGTTATCCTGTAAATAGTATTTTCCGCTGGATAGAGTCGTATTAAGTGAGACCGTGTTTTTAAGAACCCCTGTACCGGTTCCGACAGAGTTTGTACCGGAGACTTCATCCAGTGTATTATATTTATTTAAGATTTCCCCTGTTTTTGCAGATACGAAATAATAGTAGTTTCCTGGTTTCGGATCCAAAAAGTTTAAATTCACCTTATAGGCGAAATCCGCATCGTTATTCGTCGTAAACACGACCAACTCAGGACTTGGAGACTGCTCATATTTAGGAGTGAAACCTAGGTCGCTTTCAGCAATTTTGACCGCTTGTGAGGCCTTAATGCCTTTTTTGTCTTTTTTCTCAAGCTTTGTGTCAAGATCAGATACCACTGTACCCGACACTACATTCAATACACCATCATCTTTAAGGACAGCCGCCTGTGTGGAGCCAAAAACAGGGACGCCTTCAAAGGTCTGCTGAAGCTTCAGTACCGTATTTCCAAGCTCGTCCTTGCTCTTTTTGAGTACTTTGAAAGAATCCTTAGCGTGTTTGCTGCCAAGTTTATAAGATTGTTTATTTTTGTCTAGGAAGTTATATAAAATCGTTTCAGGTGCTTCGCTTGAGGGAGCGGTCAGATTTCCTGACTTGAATTCAGCAGAATCTTTTTCTTTATTGAACTTCTCTGTGCTTAATACATTTTTAGAAGCAGCGAATGCCTCAGAGTGCGGAAGAACTGAAACCATTAATCCAAGAGATAATACAGTGCCTGCAACGATTTTACCTTTCAAATAACCCAACTCCTTTTTTGTAATACACTCAATGTAATATAAAACTATTAATTATGAAAATTAAAAAAACATCAATTTTTGCAAGTTTTATTAAATTAATTGCAAGTTTTATTAAACTTTAATAGTTTTATTGGCTATAAATATTCTTTTAGTTATATTTTTAAACTAATGTATTAATAATAGTGGGGACAATTCATATAGATAAAATTAAAAAAATAAATAACCGATTTCTATTAACGGAAATCGGTTACGCTTCTATTCTATGGTTTATAAAGGAGAGGATATTAAAAATCAAAATACAGAATGATATTTTTAAAAGATCTTAAAACGAATAATTATTGAGCATTAATTGAGCAGCTTTTTGATAATAAAAACTTCCTTTTTCATGTAAACCCTGAGTCGAGTAAATCGTTGCTTGAACCACATAACATTTAGACAATAATTGTGAGTCCGTGTGGTTTTTCAAAATCGAAATGGCTTTTTCTATATACTCTTCAGCCTTTGAAAACATATGTTGTTTTATTTCAATCTGAGTCAAGGAAAGAAGCAGTTTGGCTATGAATAACTCATTTTTGCAATCTTTCAAGCCTTGACTGGCCATTCGCTTAGCCTCGTTGAATCTTTCGAACTTCAAGTAGGTCAACGTCAATTCATAGTAGTTGTTAACGATATACCATTCTTTACCGAGATCAATAGAATGATCTAGACTTCTCTCTAAATATTGAATAGACCTGGAAAAATCATTTGAGTCTCTATAAAGAATTCCCAAGTTTGTTTGACAGCCAATTATTTCTACGGAATTTTCATCTTTGTTAAGATGGCTTAGTGCAAGGCTGTTCGTTTTTATTCCTTCTTCTATCTGTCCAAGATACAGCTGCGAAACTCCCTTAAGCATCAAGAATGATCCAAGTGAATAACTGAAATTCTGTTCATCCATTATACTGAGAGCCTCGTCGATAATAGTGAGTCCCTTTTCATACTGGCCGATCCTGGAATAGCTTAACCCAAGGTTATAAAGCAATTTTATATGAAGGAGCGGATCGTACTTATCATAAATATTCGATTTGATTAAGGCGGTAGCATATAAGGCATTTTCTATACACATATGGTAATTGTTCATCAGGAGATAATTTAGGGATAATGCATAATAGATCTCGATATGCTTGCTGATTTCAAAAGGTGTTATATAGGATAACGATTCTTTATATAACAGTACGGCTTCTTCCATATTCATATGACTCTTAATATCAGCCATTAGCTTTAAAGCTTCACCTTTAACGGTATAGTCATCCAAATTGCCCATTAAATCTTGCAGGATAACCTCAGCTTCTTCAACTTTATTGCTGTTATAGAGAGCCATACACATTTTTACCAGTTTTTCTGCTTCAATGGGGTTCAACTTCTCCTGTTCATGATTCTCCCCGAGAATTTCTCCTAAGCTTACTCCTAGTTTACTCGCAATGAAATCTAAAGTTTTTATTGATGGCGTAGTTTGATTTCTTTCAATTAGACTAATCATTCCTCTACTGAGATGCGGCCCTGCTAAGTCATCCTGGGTTAGGCCAAGTGACTTTCTTCTTTCTTTAATCCGTTCTCCAAATTCCGCAATCATGTAAAATCACCTATTTCTAAATTTTTTTGTTGGTTTAAACTAAAACTTTACTACTATAAACTGGTTGACTTTGCCATTTTATATATAATATATTAACATTGTTAGTTAAATTTACCATAAGGAGAGTTTAAAATGAAGAAGATAAAAATCTTTGTATTGTCTATATTAGTTGTTGCAGGGGGCTCCCTCATTCTGCCTCATTTACAAAGTTATAATCATTCCAGTATAGGGACAGTAGCCAGTCATACAGATTTAGCTTCTGCAACCGTCCCAAATCTTGATCCTGTATGGCCCACAGTAAAATAATACTACTTAACTATTTAAACTGAGTTAACATTTTTGTTAACTCAGTTTTTTGTTGGAATCTAATTCGTTGGTCTCGCTTCCAAACAAGGGGAGTTGGCATTTTGATTATCGTCTTGTAATGGATTTTAGGAAAAAATTATATTTTAGTCAATGTACGATTTGTGAAATATTTGAAATTTTGTTCATATTTGAAAATAATGTTTGACTTGGTAAATAATTGTATTATATATTAACTTTGTTAATTTTATTAACGTTAGGAGGGTTGGGATAGACGAAATCCATCAAGGTATTTCAAATGCTAATCAGTACTGCTGACAAAATGATTTGATGTTAGAGCCAATCATATATGAAGGAGACTCGCATGGAACATTGTCATTCTATATTCGATAGTCTAGAAATAGTCAATCTGGAAAATGTCGCGTTACATGAAAAAATCGATGATAACCGATTGAGGAGAATAGCCAATGAAATCAGTCAGCATCAAATACTGAAAAATCCTCCTCTTGCAATGAAAATTTCAAAAGATAAGCACTTAATTTTAGATGGTGCCCATAGAATAAGTGCCTTAAAGGAACTTGGATACAAGAAAGCTATCATTCAAGAACCTAAATTTAATCTCTTTAATGAATTAAAAATTGAGGCATGGGGCCATGTAGTACAATCTGAAAAATTGATCAATCAATTAGAGGCATCCAGTGAATTTTCATTGGAGAGTAATAGCGGACAAAAAATAGCACAAATTGAAATGCTTGGCGAAAAAGTAATTGAGGTTTATACACTGCCTTTTGAACATGAATTAGAAGCTAAAATTGTAAAAACGAATAAATTAAATGAGTTCTATACATCTAATACACTAGGAGAAATTAAGAGAGTGGCTCCAGGTCATGCAGAAGAGATTAAAGCAGGAGAGGCATTTATTAAGTATGAAGCATTTGATTACCATGACCTTATTGAGATAGGGAAAAACAACTTGATTTTGCCTGCAGGCATCACACGGGTTGTCATGCCTGGCCGTTTACTTAATATCAATATACCGCTGGAGATATTGAATCAGCCATCATTTGAAACTAATCAGCTAGAATACATGGTGAATATCTGGAATCAGTCGATTAGATATTACGAAGATCCTGTTTTTATTGTCAATTTATAAAAAGGAGAATGAAGGATGGCTCTTGTAACAGATTTAGTTGGCAATACACCCTATATTACCTTACAGCGATTAACTCAAAGCATGAATTCGAACATACATGTAAAAATCGAAAGAGGGAATCCAGCAGGAAGCATTAAGGACCGCCCAGCTCTATATCTCATAGAACAAGCAGAAAAAGAAGGTTTAATTAAACCAGGAGACACCATCATTGAATCATCGTCGGGGAATTTCGGGATATCTTTGGCTATGATTGGGGCATCCAAAGGCTATAAGGTCATTATTCTGGTCGATCCAAAGACAACGCAAGCAAACCTGTCCATGCTGAAAGCATTTGGGGCAGAAATTATTGTCGTAACCGAACAAGATGACAGCGGTTCCTATCATAAAAACCGGATTAAACTTGCGAACGAACTCCATAGGAAAATCGAGAATTCCTTCAGGCCAGATCAGTGTTTTAACCCCAATAATGCTGATGCACATTACTATAAAACGGGACCAGAAATCGCTAAGCAATTCCCGCAAGGACTCGATGCCATAGTCATCGCTGTTTCAACAGGGGGACAAACCGGAGGAATTTCAAGATTTTTTAAAGAGAATTATCAGAATACTAAAATAATTGCTGTCGATGCTGTAGGCTCATCCATTTTCAGCGGCCAAGAGCATAGTTACCTGCTGCCAGGTATGGGGTTAAGCTGGACACCTACGAATATAGAAGATATCCACTTAATTGATGAAATTTACAAAGTCCCGGATGAATCAGCGTTTATGGCCTGCAGAACACTTGCAAAGCAAGAAGGCGTTTTGGTTGGGGGCAGTACGGGAGCCTCACTCATGGCAGCCATGAAAATTGCCCAATCAGGAGAGTACGAAAATATCTTATGTATAGCTTCAGATAGTGGAGAAAGATATTTAGATACGATTTATAATGATGCCTGGATGGAAACAAAGATGTTTAACTGTGATGCGACTGTACATAGTTTATTGGAGAAAGTTGGGGATTTATCTATTTATTCGAACCAGCCTGCCCAAGTTTCAAATTATAAACCCGAACTTATTGATATTTTAGGAAGTCCCAGCAAGAACATCATTCAGAAGCGAAAATCTATCGCCGTGTATTAAGGTCCGAAATTGAAAAAGAAAAAGTTAGAGGAGGAATATATAGTGATGAACAGCATAAAAGAAAACTTTGTTTTAATCCTGGCAAATGAAGAGGACCATCTGGATCATACAGCCCTTAGTAAACAATTAAATAAGCTTGAAATGGATAGTTTAGTAGTGGACCCCCGGGATATCATCACTATGTTTGACCAATCAGGCACACGTTTTTATTTGGATAAGATAGAGCTAAAGCCCTCAGCAGTCCTGGGCTGGGTTTTCGAAGACATATTACAGATAGGCATGAATTTACTGTATGCCTTTGAAAGATCGGGTATTCCGGTTGTAAATAAAGCGGATACACTTTTCTGCGGACAAAATAAATATTTGAATTCAGAAGCCCTTCACAGAAATAATGTTCCTCATTTTCCAGTCATAAGCGGGTTTTCCGAAAAGTATGTAAATAACTGGACAGATCAGCTTGAATTTCCACTTGTGCACAAACAAATTGTCAGTGCCGGGGGTCAATCCGTAATGAAAGTAGAAAAACCGGAGTTATTGACCGATCTAGCCAGAACATTTGCCCGGTATAATGAAAGCTTTTATGCTCAGCCTTATTTTGAAAAACCAAACAGGGATATTCGGGTAATATGTATTGATTATAAAGCTACTACAGCCTTTTATAAATATACACCTGAAGGAGAATGGGTGACCAATGTTGCTAGAGGAGGCAAGCCTATTATCATAGATGAGATTGAGAAGGACCTTGCAAGTATAGCGGAAAGAGCAGCAAAAGCATTAGGCGCTCAAATCGCCGGTGTAGATTTGTTGGAAGACCCTGAAACAGGCTACAGAGTTTTAGAGGTAAATACTTGCCCGAATTTTTCTCTGCCAGGATTCATGGAGGATGCCCCAGATACCAACGAATTTGAAATCGCTAAAATGCTGGTTAAACTATCCAAGGAATTAGTTCAATGAGTTTGATTTAGGAAGATATTAATTAATTAATTAATTAATTGGAAATAGTTTGTAACGGGAAAGAAGAATCTTCACTGGTTCTCTTTCTTTATTTAATTATTAATAAGTCGGTTCATGATATTAGACCAGAAACAGTTTGACAAATAGCTATGACATGAGGTGTTTCATTTTGTTTACATTAATCATCAATTCATATGACAAGAACCTGGATTTGAAAGAGATTGCGCCGGAGAATCTTCATGAAATGATCGTGCTTACCACACCCAAATTAAACAATTCTCATATGTTTAAATATTATGAGGAAATTCCGGATATGAGTGAAAATGAGTATTTGGAAAGCAGAGTTTTAGAGCTGCATAAGATTTATAACATTCATACAATCATCGCACATGATGAATATGACTTAATAAGAGTGGGAAGAATTCGTGATCGATTAGGCATTGCAGGTCAAAGTGAGAAGAGCGGAGTATCCTTTCGAAATAAAGTCATAATGAAGGAATACGCTAAAAATTCTGTAGCCACTCCAAATTATAGACAAATACAATCTATTTTTGATGTGTATGATTTTGCTGACGAGCATGGATATCCGCTCATCATAAAACCTATTGACCAAGGTGCTTCCAGGGGTCTTACCATCATCCATAATGATGAGGACATAAAAGAGTATTCAAAAAAGTCCCAGCAATATTCAATGGAAGTGGAAACATTTATAGATGGAGATATGTATCATATCGACTCTTTATTTATAAATGGAAATGAAGTCCTTACAAGTGTATCTAAATACTGGAATGGCTGTATAGCCTTTACTAATAACAGCAGCTTGGGGAGTTATCAGCTCCATTCGGAGAGTAAGGAAGCAATCGAAGTAAAAGAATTCCTAAAGCAGCTGCTGCTGTCATTCGAATGCCCTGAAAATGCAGTTTATCACTGCGAAGTATTCCGGGACAGAGAGGGAAAGCTAGTTTTTTGTGAAATAGCAAGCCGTTATGGAGGTGGCTATATCCTTCAGGCGGTCCAGGAGACGTATGGGATAAACTTAAAGAACGCATGGTTCAGGGGTCAAATGGGTCTAGAACAAAAGGATGTGCCTAGAGAAGAACAAAAGCTTCATGGATTTTTACTTATTCCGCCAATCAAAGGGAAATTGACAGGGATTCCGGAAAGCATCCCTTTTGACTGGGTGAAGGTTTATCAGAAAAGTGAGGTTGGTACGGATTTTAATTCACCTGCAAGGAGTATCGACAAAGTGGCTGGTTTGATGATAGAAGGTGAAAGTTCAGATATCCTTGTTGAACGATTGAATCGCTTAGATGCGTGGTTTAGAAGCCAGTTATCATGGTCAAATGAAGGTGAAGCAGCACATTGAAAACCATCATGAAAACCTTCAAAAATATGACTCCTTTATCTAAGGCTGCAATCGTGGGAATCTTAATCAGCAGTTTAGGCACATTCATGTTCATGCCCTATGTATCGATTTATATTTCTGATTTAGGTTTTAGGGCGTCTTTTATCGGAGTTGTTTTATTGATGTTTTCCATTAGCCAGCAGGGATTCACATTTTTCGGCGGATATTTAAGCGATAAATTAGGGACAAAGTATATTTGCCTGACTGGTTTATCAATTCGTATTGTCGGATACATAATGTTTCTATTTTCTTTAAATAAGGCTCTTATCATACTGTCTGCAATACTGGTTGGTTTGGGTGGGGCACTCATAACTCCTTCCTTAAAAGTGACAATGTCGATAGGGAATGAGGCAATCATTTCATCTGTTTTTGCACTCAGAAATACAGTGATTAATTTTGGTGCCGCTATTGGGCCCATTTTAGGCGGAGTTTTATATGTATACTCCATACATGCCATCTTCCTTTCAGCAGCATTATTACATGTAATGGTATTTATCTTAATCTCAAGGAAAAAACAGATAATCATGGAGGTTGAAGAAAATGAAAATCTTCCATCGACGAGTATGTGGGCCATTTTCAGGGATAAGAGAATTCTTTATTTAACTTTTGCTGTTAGTTTCTTTTACTTTCTATATGTCCAATTCAATTTAAGCGTACCCATATACATTAAAGATTACTATCATAGACCAGAGCTGACAGGGACGCTGTTTACCTTCAATGGAATATTGATAATAGTTCTGCAGTATCCAGTTATGGTCTTTTTTCAAAAAAGATTTCACGAACATACTGTTTTAGTTTTAGGAATGTTTTTTTTGGCTTGTGCCTTTATAAGTTTGGTTCTCTCCGATACCGTAATGATTTTATTTCTATTTACCTTTTTGCTGACATTGGGCGAAATCTTACTCCCGCCCACCCTGGACAATATGGCAACTAAACTAGCACCGAAAAAATTAATGGGAAGCTATCTGGGGTTTATGACATTTAGTTTTATGATTGGTGGAGGGCTAGGTAGTTTAATAGGCGGTTACGGTTATGAATGGGGGTCAAATCATAATATCCACGTATTATGGATGTTATATTGTTTAGTCGGATTAGCGGGTGTCGGCCTTATTTGGCCTATAAAGAAATTTTTAAAAGAGTCTGCCCAAGAGATTATCAAGGAGGATGTAGTATGAGAACGGCATTATTAATTAGCCCAAGACCAAATGTAATTGAAGATGCGCGCCGTGCTGGCTATAAGGAGATTTTTGTCTATATTAAAAAGAACCAAATTAATAATGATATCTTTAACCTGGCAGATAAAGTGTTTGTGTTTGACTGGGATCATTATTACGAGGCCTTACAATACGCTAAAATGCTTCATCATGTCTATCCTATTTATAAAATTTATGGTTTTGGTGAATATTCTGTGCAGCTGGCAGCTTATCTAAGCGAATCTTTAGGCTTGCAAGGGATTTCTGTCAAATCCGTTCAGTTAGCTACGGATAAACATCTTATGAGGGATGTACTAAACAAAATAGACAATCAATATGTGTTCAATGAAGTGATAAAAACGAAAAATGACCTTCTGAAAGTAAAAGGGAAAATCCCTTACCCATACATTCTAAAACCAATATCGGGAGCGGGAAGCATGAATGTATGCAAGGTATCCTCCGATGAAGATTTTAGAAATTTTGAAGGTGAATTCAAGGAAAGTAGTGGAATCATTTATATATGTGAAGAATTTCTACAAGGTAAGGAAATTAGTGTAGAGGCCATTAGTTATAATGGGGAGCATAAAATAATAGGCGTCACTGAAAAATATACAACCGGCAGTCCTCATTTTATCGAAACCGGTCACATATTTCCATATAGTCTAGAAGAAGTCCAACAAAAGCAAATTAGTGATTCCGTGATAACCATACTTAATAGTATCGGGCATAATACGGGGTTAACACATACAGAGTTAATCTTGACAGATTTTGGCCCAAAGGTCGTTGAAACTCATGTAAGGCCCGGCGGTGATGGAATTACAGATTTAGTCTTTCATAGTAGTGGAATCAGCATGTTTTATGCCCTATTTATGTACGATTTATATGAGATTGAAGTGTTCCCAGTACATCCAGCGCATGTCACCTCGAATCAATTCTTTTTCTTTGAAGAGGGTATCGTATCAAAGGTAGAGGGGGTTGAACATATAAGAGAAAATCCACATGTTATAGATATTAACCTATCCTTTAAAGAGGGAGACTCTCTTAAAACTCCTACAGATTCCACTAATAGGCATGGAAATGTGATATTGATTGGCGATGATTTAGAAGAAATCAACATGCTGGTAGATCATATTCATAAAACGATCCGTGTCATAGTCGATTAGGGCGATTTTGAGAAATCCAAAATGTAAAAAGAAACATACTAACCGCTACCATCTTTGGCGGCTTTTTCTTATTGCTATTAGCAGTCCTTTTTTTTCGACAGTAGGTAATTATTGAGTATTGTCGAATCTCTAAAGTATGAGAGGAGATAGCATATGAATTTTGATACAAAACATTTGGTAAGATGGGGTATTCCAGAATGGTTGATGGATATGGTTTTGTTGCCGTATGTATCTAATGCTTCAGATCTCCTTGCAATTGGTGCAGTTTTAACTGTATTAGGGGTTCCATTGGGTTATTTGTTAATTGCGTACTACAATACTGCTCAATCAGTGGAAGAAGGTTTTCCGTTGTAACTCCTTAAATAGAGGATAATTAACAAAAAAATAGAATTAATATAGCTGTATGAATAAGCGACTGGAGGTACTGTAAATTTGTTTCTTACATATAACCGAAATCATAATTTTTCTCCTATATTAGAGCACGTTAATGCCACCTTTAACCAAGTTATTTGTTCAGGAGCTTCTGTTTTTGTTATTCATAATGACTCCATTGTTTTAGAAGAATATATCGGAAAACAATCTAACAAAAGCGAAGCAAGAATAGTGAAGGAGGATACTCAATTTCACGTAGCTTCCGTAAGAAAGAGTTATATTGGTTTTGCTGTCGCCTATGCTGTATTTTACGGTTACATTGACAGTATAGATGACCCAGTGTTGAAATACCTTCCGGAATTAGAAGTTAGCATATGGCAGGACACAACAATCAGACATTTATTAACTCATACGCACGGTTTACATCAAAAGGAGCAAACTGTCTTTCGCGAATATCCCGCAGGGCAGAACTGGACATACCGGCAGGTTGGCATAGATGCTTTGACTCAAATTATAAAGAGGGCAACGAAAAAAACAGTATCAGATATTATTCACGATCTGGTATTTACGCCTTTAAGTTTTTCTGAATCCGATTGGTATGCAGACAGGCACGAAAACCTTATGGATGTAATCCTTCGATATGAGGGAGATACACAGTGGAAAACAAGTGAAAGCACAGCAGGCGACAAGATGAATATGTATGTGTCTACACGTGAATTAGCCTTTTGGGGCTATTTACATCTCAAACAAGGAAACATAGGCGGAAAACAAATTGTTCCAAAAGAGATTATACAATTGGCTACATCGGTACACAGCCCAACAGCTATAGATCAAGATTTACCGCAAAATGGTTTCTTATGGTTTGTAAAAGACTTACCTGCTAAGAAATCAGAGATAGGTACAGGAGTTCCAAAAGGTTCATACCAGATACTAGGTTATACAGGTGTTACTTTGTTGGTAATCCCACAAGAAAACTTGGTGGCAGTCCGTATGTTTAATAGCTTTGGTTCACCTGAAGGATATGATTATCTAACTGATGTTAGGTCTTTTGGAGATACTCTAATGAGTTGTTTGAAAATACAATCCTTTAATGTTTGATAATTTCACATCGATTTAGGTGCATAGTTGACGATTAAAGCTGTTATTAGGCAGCTTTTCTTGTGTAACTAAACCAGCTAATAGTTTGTCAATATTTTTCAATAAAAACTTAAAATATCTCATGCTATATTAAAACTGTGCATGGCAAATAACCTTCCCTTATTATAGATTTGGAAGTTTTTGTGTTATTTAGTTAGACATAGCTTCTAAGCTATGTCTTGGAAAGCAGTTTTTCTTTTTAGTAAGGCATATATCCAATGTAATGCTCTTTGTATTGAAGAATGATATTGATATACATACCTAGACATAAAATATGACTCTGATAAACGGTCTTTTCAAACGGATTTCGATTTGCTGCAACCTTGAGCTGAGTAGCTTTTTCTTTAGCCCATCGATAGGAACGACTTTTACATAACTCAGCGATTTTGTCGGAAAATATTTCTTCACTTGCCTCTAAAATATCTTCAGATGAGGGAAACTCTGAAAGAGTTAATAGTGATACTACCGAATATAAGTCACCAAAAACACCTCTGTATTCAGGGAAGACCTGTTCCAGGATCGCTTGGAATTGTAGCTTTGTTTGAATCAGTACACCAGTAATATTTTCGTGCTGTCTTGTAAGATACCGAAGGTTTAATAGCTGCACACCACGCTTCTTATACGGCTCTAAATCCTCCTTATAAAACAGCTCGCAGAGATGGTAAGCATCTATCTCATCTGTTTTTACTTTCTGAAGACTTGAACTTTTAGCCTTATAAGAAATCAATGGATTAACGGTATGGTTTGCCTTTGTCTAAAAATGCCTGAACTTGACTTTCTCCTTTTGAAACATCCAGACCAATGACCGGATTCATTCTAAAATTTCCTCCTAAACTAGTTATTTGCCAGTAACCCCTAATGCTCCATGCAGTATCACAGCTTCGCTTGTTATACGAGATTAAGTCCCAACCAGCCTCAATCTTTTTTTACAAATAGGGGACAACCCGTTTAGCTGACGGGGCCAAAGCCCCACGGGCAGTTACGTTCTACCCTGGATACTGATATCATAAGACCAAAATAAATAAGGTCAACCAGAAATATTTAGCATTCTGGTTAACCTTATAATACGAAAGGGCAGCATTCCTGTAATGAAGAAATATGAGGTTTGAACATAAAAAAGCCCCTTGGTATGATATGAGTGTCCAAAGCTTGCAGGCAAAAAGGACAACAATCACAAATACCAGGAGGTTATTTAAATGAATTATAACCAAAATGAAAAGATTGCTCAAATTACTTCTCAGACATTAATTATAGGTGTTGATATTGCTAAATACAAGCATGTGGCAAGAGCCCAAGACTTTAGAGGTTTAGAATTTTCAGCACCTTTATACTTTGAAAATACAGATTCTAGCTTTAACTGTTTCATAGAGTGGAAAAATAAGTTAATGGATCAAAACAAAATGGAAAAAGTGATTGTAGGAATGGAGCCGACAGGTCACTATTGGCTTAATTTAGCTCACTTCCTTAAGGGTAAAAATATCAAGTTTGTAGTTGTAAATCCTATGCATGTAAAGAAAAGTAAAGAGTTAGATGATAATTCTCCAACTAAAAATGATGTAAAGGATGCAAGAGTTATCACACAGTTGGTCAAAGACGGGAGATATGCTGAACCTAATATTCCACAAGGAGTATATGCAGAACTTCGTGTGGCTAGAAAAATACGTGATTTCCTATCGGTTGATCTTCAAGCAGTTCAAGGGCAAGTCCATAATTGGATAGACCGCTATTTTCCAGAGTTCCTTACTGTCTTTAAAGATTGGGAAGGTAAATCGGCTATACAATTATTAAAACTAAATTTATTGCCACATGAGTTAGTAGCTCTCTCTGAACAAGAGATACTAGTACATCTTCGAAAAGCTGTTAAACGTGCAGTGGGACTCAGGAAAATAAAAGAACTAAAGAAGGTTGCAGTTGTTTCAATTGGCATTCGAGAAGGTTCGGATATGGCTAAATTAGAGATTCGCACGTTAATAGACAAATATGAACTCATAATTGAAAAGTTCGAAGAACTGGAATCTAACATAGATAAACTACTTGAACAAATTCCAGGTGTTGAACAAATGTTGGCTATTAAGGGAATAGGGAAAGACACTGTTGCAGGGTTCTTTTCAGAGGTAGGAGACCTAAGTTACTATTCCCACCCAAGGCAGGTTATCAAACTAGCAGGGCTTAGTCTAAAGGAGAATACTTCTGGAAAGCACAAAGGACAAACAAAAATTACAAAGAGAGGTAGGAAGACATTAAGAGCTCTCCTCTTTCGAGTTGCAATGCCTTTGGTCGCTAAAAATACCGCATTTAAAGCATTACATGAGTATTTTACAAAGCGTCAAAATAATCCTTTGAAGAAGATGCAAT
Organism: Bacillus sp. MUM 13; assembly: GCF_001866725.1. Lineage (NCBI taxonomy): Bacteria > Bacillati > Bacillota > Bacilli > Caryophanales > Bacillaceae > Bacillus > Bacillus sp. MUM 13. The sequence goes on along the minus strand of NZ_MLYQ01000079.1, from coordinate 2,207 downwards.
CTCTAATTGCAATATGTAATAAGCTCATACGTATTCTGTTTACGATCGGTAAAAAGCAGTGTGAATTTAGTGAAGAACGCATGTTAAGGGACATTCCTCATATGGCTATATTACAGGTAGCAGCTTAATTTATTTTTTTGATTGAAATTATTAGTAGGTTGATTGTTTTAAACATTTGAAGCACGGATTAGTCAGTAAAACAACTAAAATACGGGCAAAGACCCTGTCGGGCAGCATGACTGACATCCACCTCATGGAAAGGTTGGACGAAGGAATTTTGGAGCGAAGACTCTGTGAGATATGGGAGGGTTGACCTCCATGAGAAATGTGGATATCCACCAGTGCAACCATACTTTAACTAGTTATCTACTTTTTGGATAAGTGGGTTTGGTAATGATCAGTCGCTTTTTCACTTTGTTCCCAAAATTCTCCTTTAATACACCATTATTCCAATACTCAAATGAATATTAAAACAAACTACCACGTAATTTGGAGAAAATGAGAGAAATTAAGAGATTTTCCTTTCTATATAGAGGGAGTTTAGTTGAAGGAAAAATTTTTAACTTGTTCCACAATAGGGCCATTTAACGGAATAAGATTTTAGATTGCTTAAGCTATTTTTGATAGAATGTTACTAAAATAGAAGACGTATATGGAGGAATACTATGAATCAAGCGGCTCAGGAATACTGGAATGAATATTGGAAGAATCAAAATCAACCTCAGTCTGTTAGTGCATGGCAATTTGGGGCTGATCCTGATTATCTCGCGCAATTGGTGATAGATGGAAGTAAAACTGCAACATGCTCAGGATATATTTTTTATGAACTGGAGAATGAACCACTGCCAACAATGGAGGATTACAGCATTATTTTAAACAGCGATGATAAACCTGTAGCAATTATTAAGACAGTAGAGGTTACGCTAACTCCTATGAATGAAGTCACTGAAGAGTTCGCTATTGCAGAAGGTGAAGGAGATAGGACCTATAATTATTGGTGGGAAGCTCATGAAAAGTTCTTCAGAAATGAGTTAAACGCAATCGGACGTGAATTTTCGGAAGATATGCTCCTTGTTTGTGAGCGTTTTAAAGTGGTGGATGTGAAGAATGGGTAAAGATTCATTCTTAAGCAATCGGGCGCGATTGTGGAAGAACATTAGTCTAATTCCTCGGTATAAATGCAGAGGAATTAGGCTTTTTTTATCTCTCAAAATCCTTAACATTGTAAATCTGCGGTTTTCTTGACACATCCTCCAATGGTAAATTTGTTGGCAACAAGTGGTAAACCTTGTGACAATCGGAGGTAAAAAACATGGCAGAAATGGTACATTCCTATGGCCGTAATCAACTCCTTTACTTTGAGTATTCTATGCACTAATTGCATATCAAGATGATTGAAACACTTAAACGAAGGAGAAAGGAGAGCAGAAGAATAATTTCGCATTATAAGGAATAGTATTTTCTTTATCAGTGCTTTATCTTTGCGTAAAATCTCAATTTTACGAAGATAATTCAAAGGGAATATAAAAAACTATTATTTACAAAATGATAGGGGAAGCAAAGATCGATATTTGTTCCACCGAAATTGCAAGTGTGTCTGTACTTAAATTACGTATCATAAGAAAGGAAACCAACTTTTAGTAAGCTGGTTTCCTTTCTAACTAATAACAGGATTAATTGATCCCTACTGCAGTGAAAGCATTTGTAACGGCTGTTTTTTCTGCACTGCTTGATCCATAAAGGTCAGCTGCCGATTGAATGGCTGCAGCTTTTGCTTGTGAGAACGTGGCAGATGAAGTCAGATAAACCGTGTTGGCGCGATAGAATATAGCTCCTAATTTATCAATGCAACTCCCGAAACGGTGACACCATGGAACGTGCCGCCAGCTGAAAGCAGGTAGGCTGCTTTATTGATGATTCCGCTGTTGGTATGAACGCCGCCATTATCCGCTGTGCCTGTATATCGGTTTGGATAATAATCAGGATCGCCGTAAGCAGCCGGATTGGACATCGAGCGAAGGGCATCCCCTGATACGCCTGGTGTATAAATATCCTCCCCAATCAGATAGTCCGACAGGGTTTGTGCAGGTTACCGCATCCATATCCATCAGGTTCACGACTCCCGAAATCCAAGTCATCCGTGCCTTTGATTAAAGGGAACGAGCTCAACGATGCTGGTTCCCTTTCTTTTGTGCGCCTGGCATGGG
>NZ_MLYQ01000078.1:0-3251 GCF_001866725.1 Bacillus sp. MUM 13 | reverse complement strand
TGTTTTTGACACCCCTAAATTTCCGAAAGTTGACGGTATTGCCTGTCCATAATTAGTCGATTATAATGTCCATATAGAATTCTAAATATTTAGATATTAATCTTAGAGAAAGGAAAAGACGTCCCCCATATTGTATAACTGCGCCAACAGTTATACAGGAGACGTCCCACAAAAAAGTATATGGTTATTGTATCAAATTATCAGCTGATTGAAAACACTATTACCGGAGTTTTTAGTTAGGGGTGCGGGGAGGATCCCTTCCCCTTGTTGCGGGAAAGACATGTTGGTTAGAGGTACAAAGAATCGGAAAGCCAAGGATCATACAGGGCATAGTAAGACATATAACATTCGAAGATTACAGTGCACCAATTGCCAGTCCATACATCATGAACTTCCAGATTTATTAATTCCTTATAAACGTTATGAGGCTGAATGTATCGAAAACGTTCTTACGAACCCTTCCACCCACATTGTTCCGGCCGATGATTCCACCCTTGCGAGATGGCATGGCTGGTTTCATCAATTTGTGGATTATTGGATAGGCTGTTTGACTTCTATCATGTTCAGGACCAATCAAGGAAACATCCCCCTGGATTTCACGTCCAAAGGTTCAGGGACTGCACTTCAAAGGATAGGACGCTTGGCAGGAGATGCCAATGGATGGCTGACAAGAATTGTCCGTCCCATCGTAAATATTAATTTTTGGATACACACCCGTTCTGCATTCCTTGTCCAATAACCCCTGATTTACACTCATGATAGACACAGAGAGGAGAGTGTATCATGAGGAATCACAATAAATCAGAAGAATTGGCAGTGCAGCGTTTCCAGCTGATATCTCCTTTATTGGCAGAGGGGCTTGACGCTGGGAAAGTAAAAGAATTAAGAGATCAGATAGCGAAGGCCAACGGTCTTTCAGAAAGAACCATCAGACGATATCTAGCTCAATATCGTGAATACGGTTTTGGGGGATTGAAGCCACATAGGAGAAAAGCTACTCGAAAGTCAGAAGCCATCCCTCTTCATCTATTGGAACAGGCGATACTTCTTCGTAAGGAAGTACCAAGCCGGAGCGTAGCTCAAATTATACAAATTCTTGAGTGGGAAGGTTTAGCTGGATCAGGACAAATTAAAAGATCTACTCTCCAGGAAAAGCTCACAGAAAAAGGTTACAGCACACGACAAATGCGACTCTATTCCCAGACAGGAGCAGCAGCCCGAAGGTTCCAGAAACGCCATCGTAACCAACTCTGGCAGTCTGATATCAAGTATGGTCCTTACTTGCCGATTGGTCCAAATGGAATGAAGAAACAAGTGTATCTTGTCGCTTTTATCGATGATGCCACCAGGTATGTGCTTCATGCAGCTTTCTACCCTACCTTGGATTCAAGAATCATTGAGGATGCCTTTCGGCAGGCCATCCAAAAATACGGTGTTCCAGAGGCTGTTTATTTTGACAATGGGAAGCAATATCGAACCAAATGGATGTCCCGTACTTGCTCAAAAATAGGCACTCGCCTTACTTACACAAGACCATACTCAGCAGAATCGAAAGGCAAAATCGAAAGGTTTAATAGAGTTATAGATTCATTCATCAGTGAAGCAGTCATCGAAAAGCCCAGTACCCTTGATCGCCTGAATGAACTATTCCAAGTATGGCTGACAGAGTGTTATCAGAATAAATCTCACTCTGCCCTTGAGGAGAAAGTCAGTCCAGAAACAGCATTTCGTTCAGATAAGAAAGCAATTCGGTTCATCGATTCGGATACATTAAGCCATGCATTTCTACATTCTGACACAAGGAAAGTTGATAAATCGGGATGCATCAGTTTCATGGATCAAAAATATGAAGTGGGCTTGGCGTTCATTGGACGTCAGGTTGATATTGTCTATGACCCCGCAAATACCGAAGAGCTTACCATTGAATTTGAAGATTATACTCCTTGGAGAGCCAAAAAGCTTGTCATAGGAGAACGGGCCGGGAAACGCCCAGCGTTACCTGAGCACCTGCAGGTGCAGGGGGTTGACTCTTCAAGATTATTAAAGGCAGCTGAACGAAAGAATCAGGAACGCCAAATCGAGCAGAAGCCTGCCGTAACCTTCCGTGCTGTTTGGAAGGAGGATGATTCCTGTGTTTGAAGCTTTCTATGAAATGGATCATACCCCTTTTGCCAGAAATCTTCCGACTGACCAATTGTATGATTCCTCCATGATGCAAGAAATCCTTGGAAGACTGAAGTATACAGCTGAAAGACAGCTTTTTGCCGTTCTTAGTGGGGATAGCGGTACTGGAAAGACGACGACAATTCGTAAGTTTGTGGACAAATTGGACAAAGGGAAATTCCATGTCCTTTATCTGTCCGACTCTAAGTTGACTCCTCGCCATTTTTACAAAGGACTTTTGGAACAATTAGGGTCTGAAGCTAAGTTTTATCGTGGGGATGCGAAAAGACAACTTCACCGTGAGATTGAATTAATGAAAGGCATACGAGGATTACAGCCTGTAGTTGTAGTGGATGAAGCTCATCTATTGGACCGGGAAATGCTTGAAGAAGTTCGTTTCCTACTGAACTTTAAAATGGATTCACAAAGTCCAATGGCGCTTATTCTGGTAGGCCAGAGTGAATTATGGGATCGCCTGCGCCTACAGTCATACGCAGCGATACGCCAAAGGATTGATATCCAATTCCAGTTGGGGCACCTCGACAGGGCACAGCTTGGAGAATATGTATCCAGGCACCTTCAGTATGCAGGAGTTGATCAGCCCATATTCTCTGATGGCGCGATTGATGAAATCCACCGGTACTCTGGTGGAGCCGCAAGGCTCATAAATAAACTGTGTACACATAGTCTTCTATTTGGCTCGCAAAATTGCCGGAGAATCATTGATGACCACATGATCAAACAAGTCATCCAAGGGGAACTTTCATGACAAGCCTCTGGAAAGAAACGTAATATAGTGAAGTTGGATGGTTGGGTTGTGTTTTGTGGAGATAGTTCGGGTACAAAGCGATGTGGTAAATGGTTTGATTTTCATCTAGGAATGGCAGAACTCTTTCCGGCCGCATGGAGTTGGAGAAGGATGGTATACACGTAAGGTTCTATCTCAAGAAAAATGAGACGTATCAAGTAGATTTCTAAAATCGGTAGGGAAGCAAATAACTGCTTCCCTTTCATTTTGGACAGTAAATCCGTCAGTTTTAGGACAAATAATAACGTCAATTTCCTGACAATGCAGTACGTCATTAACA
>NZ_MLYQ01000077.1:0-6704 GCF_001866725.1 Bacillus sp. MUM 13 | reverse complement strand
ATCTTTTTGTGAATTCTAAATGAAGCTTTTCTTTTTGAAAATCAGGATGCTGATCTGCAGTCATTATTTTCTCCTTTCGAAAAGAGCATTGCCTCTCTCATCTTTCAAATTGACTTGCTGCCCGGAGAAATTTAGAATCAGCGGTGAAATGGCGGAAATATATATTATCAGAAAAATATAACAATATCAAGCATGAATTTCCCGAAGAAAATTCTGATTCTATCCCTTTTTAAAATTAGAATCTGTGAAGTTAATATAGCCTGTAGTTCCCGTTCTTCATTAAAATTAACGCTGCAGAATGAAAACCATTTTCCAGTCCCCCCTTTTCCATGTTATAATTTCAAAGACATTGTCAATGGAGGAATGCTAATAAATGATTACTATTAATAACGTTAGCTTGCGATATGGTGACCGTAAGCTATTTGAAGATGTAAATATAAAATTCAATCCTGGTAACTGCTACGGCTTGATTGGTGCTAATGGCGCCGGTAAATCGACATTCTTAAAAATCCTTTCTGGAGAAATTGAAGCACAAAGCGGAGATATCCATATGGGGCCGGGAGAACGCCTAGCCATATTAAAACAAAATCACTTTGAATACGAAGAACATGAAGTTTTAAAAGTGGTTATTATGGGACACGAGAAATTATATAGCGTCATGCAGGAAAAGGACGCTATTTATATGAAGGCCGATTTTACTGACGAAGATGGCATGAAAGCTGCCGAACTTGAAGGTGAATTTGCTGAATTGAATGGCTGGGAAGCAGAATCTGAAGCTGCCATTCTTTTAAAGGGTCTTGGTATCGAGGAAAATCTTCACACCAAAAAAATGGCTGAGCTTACAGGCGGCGACAGGGTAAAAGTCCTTCTTGCACAAGCTTTATTCGGCAAACCGGATGTTCTATTACTGGATGAGCCTACCAACCATCTTGATTTAAAAGCCATTCAATGGCTTGAAGAATTTTTAATTAACTTTGACAATACAGTTGTCGTAGTGTCGCATGACCGACACTTCTTAAATAAGGTATGTACACATATCGCTGACCTTGATTTTGCCAAGATTAAGGTATATGTGGGCAACTATGACTTCTGGTATGAATCCAGCCAGCTTGCACAAAAGCTGACACAGGAATCTAATAAGAAAAAAGAAGAAAAAATTAAAGAGCTTCAAAATTTCATTGCACGATTCAGTGCGAATGCATCAAAATCTAAACAGGCAACTTCACGTAAAAAATTGCTTGATAAAATTTCGTTAGATGATATCCAGCCTTCATCAAGGCGCTATCCTTATGTGAACTTCACTCCGGAACGAGAAATCGGAAATGATTTATTAAGAGTTGAAGGTCTTTCAAAAACGATTGACGGAGTAAAGGTTTTGGACAATATCTCTTTCATCATGAATAAAGATGACAAAATTGCCCTTGTCGGCAGAGATGAAATTGCCCAATCGACTTTATTTAAAATTCTTTCAGGAGAAATGGAAGCAGACAGCGGCACATATAAATGGGGAATCACTACTACACAGGCATATTTCCCTAAAGATAATGCCGAATATTTTGAGGGCTGTGATCTTTCTCTTGTTGACTGGCTTCGCCAATATTCACCTAATGACCAAAGTGAAAGCTTCCTTAGGGGCTTCCTTGGCAGAATGCTTTTCTCAGGCGAGGAAGTTCTTAAGAAAGCAAGTGTCCTATCAGGCGGCGAGAAAGTGCGCTGCATGCTATCCAAAATGATGCTGAGCGGCTCTAATGTTCTAATGCTTGATGAGCCTACCAACCATCTGGATCTTGAATCCATAACTGCTTTGAATAATGGTCTTATCAGTTTCAAAGGATCTATGCTCTTTACTTCCCATGACCATCAGTTCATTCAGACAATCGCTAACAGGATTATCGAATTAACTCCAAATGGTGTTGTGGATAAGCAAGTGTCCTATGATGAGTATCTTGAAAACAGCGAGCTGCAAAAACAGGTTGCTGAAATGTACAAATAATTTTAAGGCACACTATTTCATTTTGAGATAGTGTGCTTTTCTTTTACCTTACTATCTTAAATAAAATCACACTCCGATTTATATGGAATTAAGAATTGCTGCGAAGAGTCTTTATTCTAGCGAGGTTAATAATAAAATATATATAGGTCATTTTTGTGCTAAATTTCCTCGGTTTAAAGTGAAAACTTCGAAATTTGGTTGGATGATACACTAAAATCAGCTACGATCTCCTATGAAACCCGACACCTGCTGCAAAATTTCTGCTGGATGAACAGATTTTCTATATTCAAGGTTTAAAAAATGCCAAGAGCTGGCATAATGCTCGATAAGGGGTGATATGTATGGAAGCTTCTCAAATTAAGGAGATATTTGAAAACAGCGGTTATGGGTTTTTGTATAAAAAGTTCCACTATCAATTATTCGTTTCAGGACTGCTGGATGATATTGATGATTCAGAGTTAATAGAAGGCTTTCTGGAGTCCTACTGCTTTGAGCAAAATGTAAATCTATGTTTTGATAATTTTTCATTTTATTTTAAAACCTACTATTACTCATATGTGAAGCATGATTTGCAGAATCATTTCCTGTATTAATAACTGTGCTGTTTTCGTAAACTTTGCTGTTTTGTGACTAGGTGGCTAATTGAATGATGGAGCAGCCTCACAGAATTCATAAAAAAATGAACTATTTGAAGCTAATAACAAAAAGCCGGGTATAGCACCCGGCTTGGTTTATTCACATATTTTATTTAATAATAGTAAGGATATCCGCCGCCATAGTATGGGTATCCGCCGTAAGGGTATCCATATGCATAAGGATATCCATATCCGTAACCTCCATAATAAGGTCCGCCGAGTAAGGAACCTACTGCGAGGCCTCCTAGAAGTCCGCCGACAAATGGGCCTCCAAATCCAAAACCAAATCCCGGCCTGCCCCAGCCAAACCCCGGTCTTCCCCAGCCAAATCCTGGCCTTCCAAAGCCAAATCCCGGTCTGCCAAAGCCAACACGCCCGATGCCTCCAAATCCCCACGGTCTTCTTAAATCGTTCCCATCTGCATATACGCCATCAAATTCAGGATTCATAATGGGCCTCCCTTTTTTCTTCTGTATTTTTCTTACTCTATACAAATATGTGGATTTTCTTTATTTGCATAGGCGTATAACCTGAAACACAAGAAAAAAATCGGGCATTATTATAGTTGTTGGCCTTATCACAGATATTTTGAACTTTCAGCTCCTGTATGGCGGCCGAAATTTGAATCGTTAAGTCATGCTGTATATGGGGTGCCATGGCGCAAAATCCTGACTCTTCACCGTTTTTCGGCATAAAAAAAGAGCCGAAGCCCTTTTTTATCAGCCTTTTCCGGCCTGGAAGCCTGGATATTTGGTCATGCCGCCGTCAGCATACAATGTGTGGCCAGTTACATAACTTGATTCTGATGATGCCAGCCAGACCGCACAAGCAGCAATTTCTTCCGGCTTACCTATATAACCCATAGGAATCAAATCCAGTGTGTCCTGCTTTGCCTTAGGATCTGCAAATTTTTCAGCATTGATCGGCGTATCGATGGCTCCAGGGGATATATTGTTGACCCGGATTCCTTTTGGTGCATATTCAAGCGCCAGAGTTTCGGTCATCAGTTTCACACCGCCCTTGCTTGCAGCATAATGGACAAAATGGGGCCATGGAATACGGTCATGTACTGAAGCCATGTTAATAATATTTCCCTTTATATCATTTTCCACCATATAAGCGATGGCTTCTCTGCTGCCAAGGAACATTCCTGTCAGATTGACATTAATGACTTTATTCCAATCTTCCAGTGAAAGCTTATGTGAAGGAACTTCATTTTCAATTCCGGCGTTGTTTATCATGATATCAACCTTGCCGAACTTTTCAACAGCAAAAGCAAGGAGCTTTTTGACGTCTTCTTCTTTCGTTACATCACCTTGGAGAGCCGCAGCTTCTCCCCCATTTTTTTTGATAGTTTCAATAATTTCCTGATATTCGCTGTTATCTGAGTGGTAGTTCAAGACCACTTTCGCTTTTTCCTTGCCGAATCGCTCTGCAATGGCCTTTCCTAAACCCTTGGCAGCTCCTGTAACAACAACCACTTTATTTTCCAAATCCTGATACATAAATGGCACCTCACCTTTTAATGTTTTGTGAATCCTAAAAGAACTCCCCCGGCAATTACAAGTACGCATCCAATTATGACGGATGCCAGCTGTTTGCCGGATTTCTTTTCTCCCAGGAGAAATATTCCGCCTAATGTGGAAATGACAATCCCCATTTGAGAAAAAGTAAATCCTATGGCTACACCCACTTTTGGATTCGCCAGCAATAATCCTATATTTCCTATTCCCCACATTATCCCTGTTAAAATATTTCTAAACGCATATTTTGAAAAAGGATTGTGCTTGATTGACAGCAGCAAGGCACCGGCGAGCATTCCAATAGACTGTGGAAGAATTGCCGACCAGCCGCTGATATTAAACCATTTAATAATTACAACATAACCAATATATCCGACTGATGATAAAAGGAGGACCAGTAAGCCTTTTTTAAGGCTGTTCCCTTTTTCATTTTTATCTTCAGACTGGCCTGTGCTTGTAAAGATGACTCCAGCGATGATGCATAATAGTGCAATTATGCCAAGAATGACCGTAGTTTTTGATGTCCATTCTTTAAACACGATTACTCCGAAAAGCGTTGTACCCAAAAGCTGCATTCCTGTAGAAATCGGCACGGTTTTGGATACTCCTATATATTTGACGCTGTTCAGCTGATATAGCTGTCCAACAGACCAAAAGAAGCCTGATATCATGCCAACCGCCCATGCGAGCCCGCTCATTTCAGGGGTTTTTATAAAAAACATGACAACCGCAAATAGAAGCGATCCGCATGTTATGCCAAGTGTCTGGCTGTAGGAATTGCCTCCGAGCTTTACGCTGACAAGCACCAGGCTTCCCCACGCAATAGCCGGGAGCAATGCATAAAAAATTCCTTCCACAATGATTCCTTCTTCCAATTTTGTTAGTGAATGATAAGCAAGCTACTAACCATCCGACAGTATGGTGATTCCCCAATGCAAAAAATTAAAAACCTTTTTTAAAATTCGCGGAATTTTCTCACTTAAAGAAGCAGAGGACTGGCGGGGTGCAGAGTTACTTAAGAAGGCATAAAAAAAAGGCCCTTTCTGCAAAAAAGAAACCTTCCGAAAATATACAGGGATGACCCTCAGTTAACGCTTTCATCACATGAAAACCAGTTAGACTAAAGAGCCATCACTCGGTCTTATCCCCATAAGTCCGTATAAATGCAAAATATATAATAACCCCTTTGCACAATGCAATTATACTACATTTTTTTATATATGACAAATTTGTGAACAAAACTGAAATCAGAAGACAGCGGATACTTCCCTTAAAACTGGCAGCTTCACTGTCCTTGACTTATTATGCATCGAGCGGAAGAACATAAAGAAGTATTGCAAAAAAGTGGGCCGCAGATCCTCCCAGCACAAATAGATGCCATACAGCATGATGAAAAGGAAAACCTCTCCATACATAAAATAATGCACCGGCAGTATACATAACGCCCCCAAATATGAGCAAATACATGCCATTCTGCGGAAGCGCAGCACTAAGGGGACTCCAGGCTGCAACTATCATCCAGCCCATAACCAGATAAAGAAGCGTGGATAAAAACAGGAATTTCTTCACAAAAAACGCTTTGAAAATGACTCCTCCCATCGCTATACCCCAGACGATTCCAAGCAATGACCATCCGAGAACCCCGTTTACACAAATAATCATAAATGGTGTGTAAGTGCCTGCGATAAAAAAATATATGGCTGAATGATCAAAGATTTCAAACAGGTCTTTGGCTCTGCCAGGAGGAAAGCTATGAACCAGTGTAGACGCCATGTATAGAACAAGCATCGAAATCCCGTAAATGATGGAAGCAGCCAGATGCCACGGTTTGCCTTGTTCTGCTGAATAAATAATCAGAAAAAATAATGCAGCTATGCTGAGCATGGCTCCAATACCATGGGTTATAGCATTTACCAGCTCTTCTTTTTTCGTATAAACATGTGTATCGGCCAAAGCATTCACCTTCACTTTCACTTTATAAGAGCCCTTTCAGTACGGAGGAGTTCCGTTCAGGCACCCTTTATTACAGCTCTAGTACAAAATCATAAATATGAACATCACGGCTATTTTTATCTGCTCTAAGTATACCCCGATTTCCCAAACCATAAAAGATGGAGTAATTCACAAAGATTGATTCAGGCAATTGCGGGAGAAATTTCCCCTTCTCTTTATGTAAGATTGCGTTACTTGCGGAACCTCTATTTCGCTCGAAATATTTAGGAAAAGTTAATTACCGTTCTTTTTTTGATATTGAAATCCTAAACAGCCTCAGCGTAACCCTTTGTTCTGTTTTGATGACAATCGCACCCTCCTCTCCAATCAACCCGGTTTAACTGCGTGATCGCTTAACAGAATATATTAAAAAACAACAATATTTAAGAGTGGCCGACACACTTTTCGTACGTACGTACCTTCCTTCACACAGATAATGTTGCGACATCCCAGCCTGCCAAACATGTTTCTCCTGCTTTCACAAAAACAGTTGCAAACTCTAACTAATTCGACTATCATCTAATTAGATAACAATCAAATTAGGAGCATTCCTGTTAGAAG
>NZ_MLYQ01000076.1:0-5401 GCF_001866725.1 Bacillus sp. MUM 13 | reverse complement strand
CAGCTGAGGAGGCTCACCGCGCCCCGCGGAAAGAGAGCATCCTAGAGCGGAAATCAACCACTTGAATAGCAGCAAAGTTTACAAAAACAGCCACTTTGAAAGATAGTTAAAACCTGATAAAGAAACAAGGATGTCAGCTGGAATGAACCCGGCTGGCTTTTTTTAATCCAGCTTTATATCCCCCCATGTGAAAGTGTTCAGTAAAGCTGAGCCTTCACTATAAATTATTACCATTTAATTATGTGGGAAATCTCTATTTCTAAATAGTGTTCTTTAAATAATAAAAAAAATATATATTGATCTACCAATGTGTTAAGCGCTTACTTATTTTTCTACGATAAAAAGGTACTTACATTGTCAGAATATTTGTGATATTATTGCCGATAAGTTAAGCGAAGAGAAACAATTTATCAAAATTGACACCTGTATCACACAAAGATATGATTCTTTTATTGTCTTAAAAAAGAAATAAAACCAACAGGTATTAATTGGAGGTCCTGCATACATAGTAAATGGTAAGAAAATTTGGTATTTTAACTGAAAATTCAATTAATTAAATGAAGCAACTGGAGCGTGAAGCATATGAAAGCTTATATTGTTGAAAGAATGTATAAAGCCTCAGCGGGGGTTGCCAATGCCGTGCTGGTAACACTGGGTATTGGCCTGCTTTTTGAATCTATCGGAAAATTTACGGGTTGGGAAATATTCCTGATTATCGGCGGCACTACCAAGGTTCTCCTGGCACCTGCAATAGGTGCTGCAATTGCTTATCAGCTTGGCGGCAATACCCTGGTCCTTTTTAGCGCTATGGCCTGTGCGGCCATCGGGGGCAACGCTATCCATCAGACACCGGATGGAGTGTTCACGCTGGTTACAGGGCAGCCAATCAGTGCCATTTTAGCGGCCGCAGTAGCTACGTTTGTAGGCAAGAGATTGACTGGACGCACTAAGCTTGACATGATGGCGATTCCACTTGCCTCCATTCTTGCCGGAGGGGTAGCTGGAGTGGGGCTTGCTGCAGTTACAACTCCTTTATTACAGTGGATCAGCGGGGAAATTACTTCTTCTGTCCAGGGAAGCCCGTTCATTGCCTCGATGGTGATATCGCTTGTGTGGAGCATCCTTCTTATGACACCAGCTTCTTCTGCGGCGATTGCCATTGCTCTTCAGATGGATCCGGTATCGAGTGCTGCTGCACTGATAGGATGCACGGCACAGTTTGTCGGATTCACAGCAATGTCTCTTCGCCAAAATGACCTGGGAGGTTTTCTTGCCCAGGTACTGGTAACACCTAAGGTACAGTTTCCGAACTTAATTAAAAATCCGCGGCTGGCCATTCCGACGTTTGTTTCAGCCATTGTATGCGCGCCTATTGCCACACTTGCTTTTGGCTTTCATGCTACCTATGAAATTGCAGGGCTGGGCTTGAATTCCATGATTGCGCCAATCAACATCCTTGCTACACAGGGATTAAGGGTTTTTCTGATTTATATTGCAGTAGGGGTCATACTTCCAATTGTCATTTCTCTGGGCTTGTATCAGCTGATCAAGGTTTTCGGCTGGGCCAAAAAAGGGGACTTGCATATGGAAGTCCAATAAAGAAAAGCGCAATCTGCTGAGATTGCGCTTTTTTACTGTTTTGTCCGTTCTCTATAGCTGCTGCTGCCGTTTCTTTCTTTGTTAATTTCTAAGCTGTTCAAGGACGGTTTGTGCCTGGTAACCTTCTGAAAAGCCGATAATGATGCTTTCTTCACCCTTTAACGCCCTGACTATATGATCAATAAGTGCTTCGTTCAAGGAAGAATCCTGCTTGATTGGAGCAAGGGATTCACCAAGCTTGCCGCCTTCGAGATCAGACCAGTTTAGCAGAGAAAGTGTTCCTTCCGTTCCGTACGCGGTTAATCGGATTTCCTCATCTCCTGCGATCCCGCTCAATCCGTTAATGATGACAGGAGTTCCGTCACCGAGGCTTAATTCTGCAACAATTCCCTGTTCGCTTGCCAGTTTGTCCTCAGGAAACTCTAGATGGCGGTTTTTAACGGTTAATGGTCCAAACAGCATGTGGATTTGCTGAATAAAATGGATGCCAACTTCAAGGACAAATCCGCCCTGCTCCCTGCTCGCCACCCATTTATTCTGCTGCCAGGCTCTTGGCCACTGCGGAAAACGCATATGCAGTTCAACCCTCCGAAGCTTTCCTATGTATTCTGAACGAATGAGATTTGCAAATGTCCTGGCACCAGCGCTGTAGTTAAGGGGAAAATTCATGGCTGATACCAGCTGTTTTTCCTGTGATCTTCTAAAAAGATCTTCTGCTTCCTCCAGAGAATTTGCCAAAGGCTTTTCACAAAGGATATGTATTCCCCTATCCATGACAGAAGCTGCTATACCGTGGTGGTGCTTAGGCGGAACGGCAACATAAACAAGATCCAGTTCAGCTGTTTCAAGCATCTCTTTATAATCAGAAAAAAATGGGATGCTTCCAAGACTTTCAGAAACCTGCTGTGCAAGAGTCCCATCCCAATCGCAAACCGCTGCAATTTCAGTTTCCGGATGGCTTTCAAATTGTTTAATCAGGCGCTGTCCAATTGCCCCTAACCCGATAATCCCTGTTTTAATCATATAACCCCGCCTTATCTTCCTTGTTTTATGATTATTATAGTATGAAATGTAAATATTCAAAAGGTTGAAATAAAAAGCTGTACGCCGCGCGGAAAGTGAAGCAACCTGGAGAGGAAATCAGAAGGCTAATTTCAAAGCCTGGCCCCAAATATTCAGCTCTTTTTCATTGTTTTTTTGAAACAGCAGAGGAGATAGGGTAAAGTAGAGCTATACTAAGTCTGGAAACACGTTTGAGGTTTCCGTAAAGTAGAAGGATGGTCTGCATGAAAACTGAGATTGTGTTACAAGTGAAACAGGAGAATGTCCATAAATTTCAAAAGGGATATCCGCTGATAACCAAAGATGCGGTTGTTAACATCGGGGATTTAAAGGAAGAAGGATGTGCCGTAAAGCTGGTGGACCGGGGCGGGAATTTCCTGGCAAAAGGGTATTATGGAAAGCAGAATAAAGGAATTGGCTGGATTTTAACCAGAAATAAGAATGATATTTTCAATCAGGCGTTTTTTGATAAAAAATTAAAAACGGCCGTAACTCACAGAAAGAGCCTCTTTAATGACGAAGGCACCACTGCTTTTAGAGTCTTTAACGGTGAAGGTGACGGGATCGGCGGGGTCACGATTGACCATTATGACGGACATTATGTCATTAGCTGGTACAGCCAGGGGATTTATCAATATAAAGACCTTATCATAAAGTCGCTGTGCAATACGGCCGAAGTTAAATCGATCTATCAGAAAAAACGATTTGATGCAAAGGGCCAGTATATGGATGAAGATGATTTTGTGATGGGTGAAGTGCCGGAATTTCCGCTGATTGTGAAAGAAAATGGAGTCCGCTTTGCCGTTTATTTGAATGATGGTGCCATGGTGGGTGTATTTTTAGATCAGCGTGAGGTGAGGAAGACAATCCGTGATAAATATGCTTCTGGCAAAAAAGTATTAAACACCTTCTCGTATACAGGCGCTTTTTCCGTTTTTGCGGCCCTCGGCGGTGCAGAAAAAACAACAAGTGTAGATCTTGCCAACAGGAGCCTGCCGAAAACAACTGAACAGTTTCAGGTGAATGGCATCGATTCTGCTGAACAGGATATAATCGTCATGGATGTGTTTAATTATTTTAAATATGCTGCCAAAAAAGAAATCAAATATGATATGGTCATATTGGATCCTCCGAGCTTTGCCAAGTCCAAAAAATTCACCTTCAGTGCAGGCAAGGACTATAAGAACCTATTAAAGGATGCCATTTCCATTACTGAGAAAGATGGCATGATTGTAGCATCAACCAACAGCAGCTCTTTTGATATGAAGAGATTTAAAGGGTTCATCGCAGCTGCCTTTAAAGAAACAGGCGGCGCATACAGGCTGATGGAAGAGTTTTCACTGCCGGAGGATTTTAAAACGATTCCTGAATTTAAAGAAGGCAACTATTTAAAAGTTGTGTTTATAAAAAAAGTAAACTAAGGGAGCAGTTTTTTCTGCATGAGATTAATAGATAAAACGGAGAGTGGGAAAATGGCGAACAAGCAAAAAAATAAAAATTCAGTGCACAAGCAAAAGAAGTCCAATACTGCTTTATATGTTGTGCTTGGAGTGGTGATAGCTGCCATAGTGGTCTTTATCGTCCTGGCAAAGACAGCGCACAATGACTCCAAGATCGATTATAGCGGACAGCCAGTTTTGGGAGATAAATCAGCATCAGTGAAAATCGTAGAATTCGGCGACTATAAATGTCCATATTGCAAAAATTTCACATTATCTGCTTTTCCTCAAATTGATAAGGAAATCGTTAAAAAGGGAAAGGCTTCGTTTTATTTCTTCAACTATCCTTTCATTAATAATGATTCCACACGGTCCTCAAGGTTCGCTGAGGCTGTTTATAAAGAACTTGGCAATGATGCATTCTGGGAATTTCATGATAAGTTATATGCGGCACAGCCGGATGACAGAAAATATGAGCAGATTGACTATTTCACAGAAGATAAGCTTGTTAAGGTATTGAGAGAGACAGCAAGCAAAGAGGATGCAGACAAAGTATTGGCTGCCTTCCGTGCAGGAAAGTCAGCAAAAGCTTCTGACAAAGATGTGGAAATTGCAAACAAACTGGGAGTAGAAAGCACCCCGGCCATATTTGTCAACGGAAAGCAGTTCAAAGGCAAAACTCTCGAAGATTTGAAGAAGATGGTTGAAAAGGCTTCCGATTAATGAGGCACTGCAGAGTGAATCTAAGGAGCAAAATGTTAAGAAACTCGTCAATATTGGCGAGTTTTTTTAGTAAATAAACTGGGTAAATGTATATGAATGATATGTTAATGTCAATATTGTTTCTCGCAGCTATGGTTTATGTCATCAGAAGGAACAAAAGCATAAGAAAGAAATTAACAAAACTGCAAATCCTAGGTGCTGCAGGTTCATTTATTGTCACATTACTTATAGCCTTTATGTTTATATACTTCATAGGAAATTCTTTTTCCGGGTATTTTGAGAATAAGATCCTTAAAGTAACCAGCGAACTGTTTTTGGTAATCATTACATTATCTCTCTGCGGAAAAGGTTTAAGGATACTCCTCCAAAAGATTACCAAGGGTGCGTTAACGAAATAAAATATCATCTTAATGAACAGACTTTCATAATATGCACTCCAAAGTGAAGCCCTCTTGAATTGAACGGGGGCTTTTTTTTTA
This sequence comes from Bacillus sp. MUM 13, assembly GCF_001866725.1. NCBI lineage: Bacteria > Bacillati > Bacillota > Bacilli > Caryophanales > Bacillaceae > Bacillus > Bacillus sp. MUM 13. Next base: position 99 of record NZ_MLYQ01000076.1, on the reverse strand, counting down.
GCTGTTTTCGTAAACTTTATTGCTATGAAACAAGGTGGGTGATTTCCGCTCCAGGATGCTCGCTTTTCACGCAAGCCGTTGAGCCTCCTCGGCTGCGCC
>NZ_MLYQ01000075.1:0-18483 GCF_001866725.1 Bacillus sp. MUM 13 | reverse complement strand
CAGTTTTCAAAGAGCAATCTTGTTCACTCGACTTAGTTATCATAACATGAGTTTGATCAGTTGTCAACTTCTGCGAAGTAAACTTCTTTTTAAAAATCGCTATTCATCAGCGACTTATTCAGCTTACTATTAATTTATTAGAAGCCATGCGGCTTACTATTAATTTATTAGAAGCCATGCGGCTTACTGCCTAAATCAAAATTACTTACTTATAATAACTGCCTTCTCTGCTCCTGTCAACAGTCTTTTTTTGAAATGGCTCTTTTATTAAAGTTTGTTGTTTTTATGTTCTGTGCGGAGATTCCATTGTTAAGCCAGGTTGATTGGTGTAAGGCCGCGCCTCCTTAGAATATCGGAACAGGCAAGACCCGGCAGGCTCCAGCCGGGGATGCTCACCGCCCGCCCAGCAAAAAGCAGACTTGTTAGTCTTACAGCCTAAATGAATCTGCATACATAGTAAAGACCTTCCGCAAAGACGGAAAGCCTTTCAATTCATTATCTGGCCATCTCTTCAGGAACTGTTTTTGATGGCTTGGATTCCTGGCCGAATAAATCAACCGCGGTCACATAGTATTGATGCTTGGGTGCACTGGAATCTGTATAACTTTTTCGCTGGAGGGCCGATACACTTTTGGCATATTTAAATTCTCCTTTTTGATCTTTACGGTAAATTCTGTACCCGACTATCGTATCCTGCCTTACAGCATGCCAGGAAATGAAGGTTCCATTTATAGTTAAATCCGACGGAGATTCAGGCATTTTTAGCAGGTTTTTTTGTTCCTTTACATTTTCCTTTAGTGTTGAATACACAACTAACCGCTCCTGGTGAGTGCCCTTTGACCTGTCGAAAAGTCCGGTACAGGTAATGACATTCAGCCTTGCCATATCCCTCTTGCCGAAAATTTCTTTAATCGGTGCACTTTTGTATGGATAACTCTTCTTTTTCTGAACAGTAAAAGTCATTTTTTTTGATGACCGGTCATAGAGAATGATTTCATCTCCTGCTTTCAGTTCTTTTAATTTAAAGAAAACCGCAGGTCCAGTTTTATTATCCACATGCCCATCAATCACTGCACTTCCCAGTTCGCCTGGGATTGTTCCAGGCTCAAACCATGCCGCATGCTTATCATCTTTCGGAACATCCATTTCCCCGTTCTTTAAGATTCCCGCTTTTTCTACCTTGGTATCTATTTTTAGTGAAGGGATTTTTATTCTAGACGGAATCAATCCCTCGCTTTCTTCAATTTTCCTTCTTTCCAGTTCTATACGTTTGTTTACAAAAGGTGCCGCATCCTCCTCAGAGAGTGCAAATTCTTTAAAAATGGGGTCCTTGGACATTTTCTTTCCATCCTGCTTCTTTTTTTCCGGACTGGCTGGATGGGAGTGGGTTGAATGAATAGAGTCCATAACAGGAGTTTCCTGGCATCCTGCGAGGAGCAATCCTGATAAACAAGCGGCAGCCATAATGGAAGAAAATCGTTTCATCTCTATACTCCTCTTTTCATTTATAAGGTCGTTTATCAGGATAACGTCAGAAGTCTGAATTTGGATCACATTTTCAGGTAAAAATTCATCTTTATTGTCCCAACAAGAAATGCCTGCCTTCTATTAACAGTTTTATTAAACACATAACCATATATTTTAGCTTTCATAAACGAGTAATTGGACTGTATCCTTTTTTACTGTTCAGTACATATTTTTGCAGGAGCTAATTTTTAGAAGGATTAATTACGGGCAATCAAGTCGTCCGCCCTGTTCCCCGCCGGGAGAATTACTGGGACTGAATAAACCCGCAATCCATATGGATTGCGGGCAAATGTCGCATAATCATTTTACTTCCCCTTATGCGGATTGCTGGAAAGTTTATAAACTGAAACCGTTCCTTTTACTGCCGGAAGACTGATACTCCCTGTCTTTTGTGTTTTCAGGTACTTATGCGTTAAGGTATTTTCAGCATATTTAAAGTCAGCACTGCTCAGCTTTACAGGCTGGGTTTGCGATTTGTTGATGACAACAAGCAGGCGGTCTTTCTTATAGATTCTTTCAAAAACAAGCACATTATCATTTAAAAGTTTTTGTTTATAGGTTCCTTTTTGAAGGGCTATTTCATGGTTTCTCAGGGAAATCCATTGCTGATAATATTTTTTTAGATCCAGGTTTTGAACCTTCGGATCCCACGGCATCATTTCGCGGAAATAGCGGTCTTTATAATCCGCGACCTGATTATGGTCTTTGCTTTGCGATAGGCCAACTTCTGTTCCGTAATAGATAACAGGTGTGCCTGGCAGAGTTAATTGTGCAGCAGCAGCCAGCTTTAATTTATTTGTATCCCCGCCAGCTTCGAATAAGAAACGCGGCATATCATGGTTATCGAGGAACGTATTCATCCGGAATTCCTTCGGATATGTTTTCTCGTTGCTTGTGATTGCCTCCCCGAGTTCCTTCATAGATTTATTTTTGGCGAAAACATCGCTAAGCGCGCCTTGCATAGGGAAGTCGAGAGCACCATCGAGTTTTCCAGCATAGGTGCTGATTTTTTCGCGGCTGTCCCAAACCTCTCCAAAAATATAGGCATCTGGATTAATTCTTTTTACAGCATATCTGAAATCTACCCAAAAACTGTAGCTCGGGCCTTTTGCATAATCCAGCCTGAATCCATCAAACCCCAGATTTTTAAGCCAAAATGGCACAACCGTTTTCAGCATATAGTTTCTAGTGTCTGGATTGTCATTGTTTAACTGCGGGAGTTCTGAAACACCGCTGAAGGTTTCATATTTGTCCGGCCAGTGTGTAAAGGTATACCACTTATAGTAAGGACTCTTTTCTCCATTTTTTTGTGCATCCTTGAAAAACGGATGCTGGTTTGAAGTATGATTCGGAACAAGGTCATATACAGCTTTCATCCCTCTTCGGTGCGCTTCTTTAATAATGGATTTCATTAATTCCTCATCACCGAAACGGCGGTCGATTTTAGTGAAACTGGCCGGATGGTAGCCATGTGAATAAGGACCCTCAAAAACAGGGGATATCCAAATTGTTTTAATACCCAGGCTCTGAATGTATCCAAGTTTTTCTTTTACACCGGCAAGATCTCCGCCCATCCAGCCCTTAAGTCGCTCATCATATGGCAGGGCAAGGCTTTTGGGATCGTCATTTTTTATATTTCCATCCATGAATCTGTCCACGAAAATCTGATAAATGGACCCGGTTTTGGCCCAATCGGGAGATTTGAACCGATCCACATAATAAGCAAATTCTGTGGCATCTTCAGCTGTAAGGCTATTGGTATCTGCAAATTGCGATCCTTGGCCCTTTGAGTACCAAATATCTGTTTTGTATTTTACTCTAGTCTGATTTTTCTGCTTCGGTATCATTCCGCTGAAGACAGTTGTAATCATTCCTTCCTCATTTTTCGAGGAAGATTGTACTGTCAGTTGAACAAAGTGCCCTCTTAGTACCTTCCCTCTTTTTCCAGAGGGAGAAGATCCGTCGGTTGTATAATAAATTCCCCCTTTATCAATAGGGCCATAGTGTTGAGCCTTGACCTTTATCCGAACATTATCCTTGCTGTCAGGCACCTTTGGCATAAAGTCATAATTATGGCTCACATTGCTTGCTACAGGGACAGCTTTAAAAGATGAAATTGTATCATTGAAGATTGTTCCTTCTTTACTGAATACTGCTTCACGGGGCAGCTGGCGGTCTTCTGCATATTTCATATCCCCCAGCCCATACAGGTATGTGAACGATTCGCCCGGATTGCCCGTTAAGGTAAGGGTCCAGGTTCTTTCACCTGTTCTTTTCATGTAAGTGACTCCATAATTGAAATTATTGAGACTGGAAGCTACAGATGGAACTGCCCAGCTGGGAGCAGAAGCGGGCATGGTCAGGTTCAAGGTCACTTTTCCTTCAGCTTCTGTAAGCTTAAGATCCACTGTCCTTTCGTTATCCGGGTGAAAAACAAAGACGTAGTTTCCTGATTGAGGAGGAGTGAATGTTAAGTTGTCTCCATCCATCCAATTTCCGTCTCTTACATATTTAAATTCAAGCGTTTTTCCTCCTGCCAGAGGAATGGGCTTAGATATCCAGGTTCCATCGCTTTGCTTGGCAAGCTGGTTATTATCCGAGCCCCAGTCAAGCGGCGCTTCACTTCCCCTGACTACAACCTTGCTGTAATCTGCAGCACTTGAGTGGGCCGGTGTTAAAAAAGAGCAGAACATAAAAAACAGGATTACAAGAAAGAGAGGCTTTCTTTTCATATCATTTTCCTCCTGAAATAGTTGTAAAAGGAAGATCAGGATTTTTCTTACCTGATCTTAACTCATCATTTACTTATTTTATTTCAAGTACAAAGGTGCTCAGTGCAGGCACACTGACTTTTGATCCTTTTATTACCTGCAAGGTTTTATTCCCTGATTTTTCTCCGTTAACAAGCACCTTCCACGTCCCTCGGGATGGAAGAGCAACAGAAACAGTTTTTCTGTTGGCATTGTATATAACCGTAAGATCTTTTGCATGATCTCGATTTGCATGTCCATTGATATGGTACGCCACCGTGTTTTTCGGTGCTTCAAGGAATGATAAATGCTTTCGGATATCAGAAGCTGTTCTCATCCTTAAGGCAGGGTGGCCTTTTCGGAGCTCAATAAGCCCTTTCATATACTTCACTTCTTTATCAAAATCAGCACGTCTTTGCCAGTCAAGCTGATTTGTGGAGTCTGGTGCATTGTAGCTGTTTCCATTTCCGCCCTTGGTTCTCATGAATTCCTGCCCCGCATGAATAAATGAAATTCCCTGGGACGTCAGAACAATGGAAGAAGCAAGCTCATGCATTTTTTTCCTGACTGCAAGTGAATCTTCCGGGTTGGTCTTCTGCAATTTATCCCAAAGAGTAAGATTGTCATGTGCTTCCGCATACTCGACAACCTGCCCCGGGTCCTTATATGAGGCAATGGAGGCCGGGTAATCAATACCTGCTTTTATTCCTTCTTTAATGCTATTTTCGGTATTTTCTTTTCCGTTCACAAAGCCCGGATCACCATCTTCAAAGACACTGCCTTTTATGGCATCCCGAATGCCGTCATTAAAATGAGCAATTCCTGTCATTTTTGAAGCATTTTTTTGATTGGCCTTCTGAGAAGGATCAAGCGGTGTATTCAGATCCCAGCCTTCTCCAAGAACGATGATGGAAGGATTGATTTTATTCAAAGACTTCCTTACTTCATTCATGGTCGTCACATCAAGAATCCCCATTAAATCAAATCGGAAGCCGTCCAGGTTATACTCCTTCGCCCAGTAGCTTACAGAGTCGACAATGAATTTCCTCATCATTTTCCGCTCGGATGCTGTATCATTTCCTACCCCTGACCCATTGGCCAATGTTCCGTCTTCGTTATATCTGAAATAATAGCCGGGAACAAGCTGCTGGAAGTTTGATTCACTGGCAGAAAACATATGGTTATAAACCACATCCATAATCACTCTTAAATTATTTTTGTGAAGAGATTGGACCATCTGTTTAACCTCTGTGATCCGCTTAACAGGATTATATGGATCTGTTGAATACGACCCCTCGGGAGCATTATAGTTCTTAGGGTCATACCCCCAATTGAATTGCGGCTGATCGAGCTTTGTTTCATCAACTGTCCGGTAATCATAGATTGGCAGAAGCTGTACATGAGTTACACCCAAATCCTTGATATGATTCAATCCTGTTTTAACACCGCCGGGCCCTTTAGTCCCTTCCTCTGCTGCGCCCAGATACTTACCCTTATTTTTAATCCCGGATTTAGGATCCTCCGAAAGGTCTCTAACATGCAGTTCGTAAATAATTGCATCTTCAGGTGTGAACGGCTTCATTCTGCCGCTCCACTTAGCAGGATTCGTTTTTTTAAGATCAATAACGGCACCTTTATCTCCATTAACAGTTACTGCGCGGGCGTACGGATCCACCGCTTCGTTCCATTTGTTACCGATTTTCACCTTATACGTATAGATTAAACCCTCCTGGTCTCCTTTAATGAAAGAAGTCCAGGTTCCCCGTTCCGCTTTCTTGAGAGAAGTCTCCTTCCCTGTTTTGTCATCCCAGGAACGGTAGGTTACAAGTTTTGCTTCGCTAGCCGTTGGGGCCCAGACACGGAATGACGTTCCTCTCTTCGTATAGGTATTTCCTAAATCATGCCCAGGATAATAGAAAAGGGAATCAAACTCCGGAGAACGTACCACTTTTCCCGTTTCAACAGGCGCCGTTCCGAAATTCTCCTTTGTGACTTCATAGGTTTTTGAAAGGTCTAAATTATTTTCCGCTATAATTTTCACTTTATTTGTGAAGCTTCCCGTTTTACTATCGTAAGGTATTACTTCCTTGATTTTTGCGTCTCCTGTGAGTGATAATCCAGCTTTGGATGCATCAAAAGGAAAATTCGTTTCAAAGGTAATCTCATTAAAAGCATCAATTGACGCTTTAACGATTTTCGGTGTCTTATCCACAGAATCCTTATCATAATAAATCCGATCCTGCCCTTGAGCGATCCATATCTCGGCTGAGCCGTCCGTCTTAAATTTTGTCACAAAGCGGTTATCAAACTCTTTTTCCGCCCACTCGTTTTCCGCCGTGCTCTTCCTTACAATCATCCCGACCTTATGAACATCCTTTAGATTATGCATAACGATGTGCGCCACTCTTCCATAATCGTCACTTTCCTTAAATGTCACTGCTTCGCCATTGCCGCCTTCAGGCCATGCCCATAAATTCCAGCCATCATACTGATTGTCATAACGGAAGTAATGGACTGTTACATTAATATTTTCATAGGAAGGAAGATTGCGATATTCCCCGTCAGGAGGCTCTGTATATGTACGATCGTCCCCGGCTTTTACCCAGACCTCGCCTTCTCCCCCAGAAATATCAATCATTCGGTCTCCGCCGTCTTTTTCCCAGCTGTCAGTGCGTACGATAAATCCTGCTTTTTTTAAATTCCCATCCAATTCTATCTCGGCGGTCTTGCCAAAGGCATCACTGCCGGTAAACGGATAGGCTTTTCCCTCGCCCCCCTCAGGGAAGACCCATAAATTCCAATCCTTCGTATTTCCTTTCGCTTCCTGATAGTGAATTATAATCTTAGTTTTTCCCTCTGCAAACGTTTGCGCAAAACTGAATGAAAAAATCATCCCCAGCAATAGGATACATGCTGCCGCAGCTGCAATCCCTTTTTTAAACAATTTGAAGCTCATCCAAACCCCTCCTTTTCCCTGGCATTATGTGGAATAATTCTTCTCTACTTTATCACGTTAAAAGAAATAATGAAATCGCTTTCATTATAAATAGTCAGAAAGCCTCAGCTTAGATAAAAGAGGAATTAAAATTTCAATAGCTCATGAAAGGAATATGCCTGCAAAAACCCACCGTTCCAAACATATCGGAGCTGCTGCACCCGCTGGTTACATTAGTTTTTGCAGCCTTCTCTTGCACAAAATACCTGGTGCAGGAGATGCTCTTCAATTAATTACAAAAGTACGCTTAATTCAAGAGTCTTTTATCACAATATTTATATATATTGAGCAAATAATTAGAAAATTTAAGAAATATGTTATATGCTTATCATATATGCATGGAATTCTCCAATAGGCAAATAATAAACGAAAGAGGTGGGGCGTTATGCGCAAGGAAAAAAATCCGCTGCTTTCTGATGAGTTCTTGGATGAAGTAGCACGGGAAATCAGCCAGCTTTACAATGGATCAAAACACGAGCAATATGAAGAGCAGATTAATAACGATTTGGAATAACCGCAGACTTTAAAAGCCATTAAAAAATCCCCGGATTTAACTGACTGCTCGCATAATTGATGCTATTGCTTTTCTCCTAAAAAACTCTCTCTTATTTAATCATCCAACTGGCATTTATGATGAACTTGCGGATGAAAAATGTTTAATTTGTACAAGTTAATGCTTCTTAATTTCCTAAAAAAACAAACAGCCAGGAATTATTCCTGGCTGTTTGTTTCCTTTATCTCTATGTTAGCCAAGTTCTGGCGAGGCGTTCGTTTCCTCAGAAACCTGTTCCTGGGTTTTCTTATTAGATAATTGGATTTTGTGAAGGAACAATGTAAATACTGCTCCAATAACAATGAAAATCAAGCCTGCAAAAAATACCGTATGCAGGGAATCCATCAGTGAAGTTTTAATAATCGGCAGCATCTTATCCAATAAGCTTGATGGTATTTTCTTCAAAGCTTCTGGTGAGAAAAGCATCTGAAATAAAGAGCTTGGGTTATCATCAACCATGAATTTAAACTTTGCACTCATGGCTTCTGCCTGACTTGGCAGGCTGTTAAGGAATGGAACGAATTTATCTGTTAAAAGGGTTCCTGCCCTGCTGTTCATGACAGCACCCAAGATGGTAATCCCAAAGGTCCCTCCGATAGAACGGAAAAACTGGCTTGATGAGGTTACAACTCCCAGTTCTTTTTTAGAAAAACTCTCTTGAAGTGCGAGTGTCAGGATCGGCATAACCAGACCCATTCCCAATCCAATTACTCCCATATAAGTGGTTGCAGTTAACTTTGTTGTATCCATATTAAGTGTGGTGAGCAGGCCAAAGCCTCCCGCCATAATCAGCATCCCGATTATGATTTGTGTTTTAATGCCGATTTTGTACACTAACTGCCCGCCAATGATACTTGCAACAATCATGGTAATCATCATCGGAGTCATAATCGTGCCGGAAGCAGTAGCGCTTACCCCAACGATTCCCTGCATGAAGAATGGAACGAATGTGATTGCGCCAAACATACCGACGCTCATAAAAAAGCCGATTAAATTTAATAAAGTAAAGGTCCTGTTTTTAAATAAGTACATAGGCAAAATGGGTTCCTTCGCTTTTGTTTCAATGAAAACAAAGCTTATCAGCCCGACCGCCGCAACAATCAGCAAAGTAATAATCTGCCAGGATCCCCATGCGTAGTCTTTGCCTCCGAAGCTTAAGGCAAGAAGCAGTGTAACAACCCCAATAATCATGGTGAACATGCCGGCAAGGTCAAAATTAATCGGCCCTTCATTCTTTTTCGCTTTTAACCCCATCGCAATAAAGATGGTTGCAATAATTCCTACTGGCAAGTTGATATAAAATACCCATTTCCAGTTAAGAGAATCTACAATCCATCCGCCTATTTGCGGTCCAATAACAGATGCAAGGCCGTAAATCCCTCCAAAAACTCCCTGGAACTTGGCTCTTTCTTTTCCTGTGAATAGGTCTCCAATAACAATCATGGCCATCGGCATCATAATTCCGCCGCCAATTCCCTGCACACCGCGGAAAATGATTAATTCAGTCATATCATTAGCCAATCCGCAAAAAACGGATCCTGCCATAAAAATAATAAGGCCTGTCACATAAACAGTTTTGCGTCCCAATAAATCTGCCAGCTTACCGGCAATGGGTACAATGGTCGTTGATGTCAGCATATAAGCGGTTGTCAGCCATGTCATCATGCTTAATCCGCCTAAATCGCCAACAATTCTCGGCATTGCTGTACCTACAATCGTACCGTCCAGCGCCGAGAAAAACATGGCGATGATCAGCCCGATCAGCAATAATTTGCGGTTATAGTCTTGGTTTGTATTTTCCACGTATCTCTCTCCCTGTTAAATCAATCTATTCTCTCTTTAATATCAATCAAATTGCAGTGCTGCCAGCAAGCTTTTCCATAATGTCTGCCAACATGGACAGCTCTTGTTTTGACAGTATGGAAAGCCAGCGTTCCACAATAGCCCTTCTCTCAGATAAAATAATTTCAAACTTTTCTCTGCCTTTATCGGTCAGCCCGATATTGACAACTCTTCTATCTTTTGTGTCATGCTCCCGGAACACAAATCCGCCCTGCTCGAGCCGGTCGATCATAAAGGTAGCTGCACTCGGCTTGACTCCCATCAGGTCAACCAGCTGAGAAATTCTGCATAGTCCATTATTTTTTATAAAAAAAAGGACAAACCATTGTGTCGGTGTGACTCCTTGGTTATTCAATGCTTCAAGCATTTCTGGCTGTATCTTTTGGATAGTGATTTGAAGTCCGGTTTGTATCCGGTCATAGTATTTCTTGGTGCCTTCCACATGAACCCTCCTGTTTGAATTATCCAAGCCGCACAATAATTAACTTTGATTAATATTTAACATTATTAAATATATATCCGCATTAAGTAGTTGTCAATTTAATTTTAATTTTTTTCTGCCAAACCATGAGTCAAACTGATACCTTCCCAGGCTTTAAATAAAGGATGTTTTCGTAAACTTTGTTGCTATGAAACCAGGTGGCTGATTTCCTCTTCAGGATGCTCGCTTTCTACGCAAGCGGTGAGCTTCCTCGGCTGCACCTGCTTAGGTCTCACCTGTTCTGCTAATCTAAACAGGCGTCCGCACCTTACGCTCCAATCAGCCTGACTTGACAATGGGAACGCCTCACATAACAAATTAAAAAAAAGAGCCTAAATAAAAGGTCTATAAAAAGCTCCCCCGTGAGACCATTCTTCATAGCACCATTATCCAGACATCTTTGAAATCTTCCCTAGTAAGCGGATATTCATTCATCACGCGTTCCTTTCATCATCCGCTGCAAACCATAATAATGTTCCCATCAGGATCCTTAACAGTAAAGAAAGAAAAATCGTCAAATTTCACGATTTCCATATCTCCTTCATATCCCATTTCCTTAATATACTGCCTGGCATTGCCGATAGAATCAGTATGGAAATTAAAAATCGGATATTCAGAAGGTGCGGGGCTATTTGGATTGTCTTCTGCTCCTGCATCCAGCGTCAGACCTGTATACTCGCTCATTTTCACATTAAACACAGGATGTTTCGCTTGATTTTCTTTGTATTCCTGGCCAAGCAGCCGGCTGTACCAGGCAGCTGACCTTTCCAGGTTTGTGACAGGGATAAATACGGTATTAATCTTATTTTTTATTGGACTATTCATCTGACACACTCCATTTCCAAAAAGGTTTCACTTTATTAAACGGATGTTTTCGCTGGAATTATACGGCCTTTTAAAATATTTTAAAAAGCGTCATTTAACTTGCCGCTTGATTTTTGCGGAGTTCAGACTTAGCGAAAATCAATATTCGGCGCAGTCATCATAGTCCGCTTTTTGAAAAATATATCATGCTGTATATATAAGGGAAATGCCGGAAGATACACAAGGGGGCATATGAGAATGATTTTTAAAAAGACAAAACAAAAGCAAACTGCAGCGAGACAAGGCACAGCACAGCTTGAAATCACGAAAGGCAGCTCAGTCGAAAAGCAGATTAAGATGATTGGTTTAACAGAGGATGATTTGCGGGTGATTAATTTTCTTCAGCCATTTGCTGCGGAAAAATTGGATGTAATTGTGGATAGATTTTATGAAAACCTTGAACATGAACCTTCTCTTTTGAACACCATTAACCATCACAGTTCAATCGAACGCTTAAAGAATACATTGAAGCGGCATATCTCAGAGATGTTTGACGGTGTGATTAACGATGACTATTTTCTTAAAAGAATTAAGATTGCACAAATACATGTAAAAATAGGATTGCAGACAAAATGGTATATGTGCGCATTTCAGGACTTGTTTCTTTCGCTTTCTTCCATTATTGAAGAAAATATTGAAGATAAGCAAGAAGGCTTTGCTGCTTTGAAGGCTGTATCTAAAATGCTGAATTTAGAGCAGCAGCTAGTGCTGGAAGCATACGACGCGGAGACAGAACGATTAAAAAATGAGGTAGAGGAACACAAGAATTTAATACGCGGAAATGTGGCAAATGCCACGCAGAATCTGGCGGCAATTTCACAGGAAACGAACGCTTCCTTTCATCACCTTAATGCCCAATCAGACGAAATTGTTTCACTCGCCAATACTGGTACGGAACTTTCTATTTTGGCGGAAGAAAGAGCCCAAAAAGGAAAAGAGCAGCTGCAGCAGCAGAACCATAATATGTCTGATATCCAAGACTCTGTAAATGACATATCAAATGATCTTCAGGTTTTACTGAAAATCTCCAAGCAGATGCAGGAAATTGTGAGCATCGTAACAGGCATAGCTGACCAGACAAACCTGCTTTCCCTGAACGCTGCGATTGAAGCAGCCCGGGCCGGGGAACACGGTAAAGGCTTCTCTATTGTGGCAGAAGAGGTACGAAAGCTCTCAGATGAAACAAAGAAATCCGTCACCAATGTTGCTGGCCTTATTTTAAATACTAATTCCCAGGCAGAAAAGCTGACTTTATCACTTGAGAAAATAAGGGAAGCCGTAAAGGAAGGCAACAGCAGCATGAAAGAAACCGGGGAGCATTTTGAACAGATTCTAAAGACGATGGGTGAAACCAAATTGCAGAATAACCGGATTGAGCAAGAACTGATCTCATTCACTGGTGTAATCACTTCTTTAGGCAAAGCGTTTGACCAGGTCGCTTCATCCGCAGACGGACTGACAAGCATCACAAGAGAAATGGAATGAACAGGCAAGGAGGAACGGCAGAAGCCGGCCTCCTTTTTTAATACTGGTTTTGAAAACACTTTGCATTCAGTCCTGCTTTAAGCTCCTTGGCAGCAAGGTTCATTAATTCCCAGGAAAAACAATAAAACCTCCAGTTCATTACGGCCCCCTCTTCAACTTCAAAGGAGTGAATATTCGTTAAATATAAGTCTTCCTCTCTTCTTTCCATTTCTGCAATGACCGGCCTTCCCCAAAGATTTTTGTATAGGGCAACCGTTTCACCCTGCCTTTGTGCCGACTCTTCCCAATCTCTGAGAGAGTTTTTCTTTGTTTCCTCTTTTCCATATTCAATACCTGCATGGATAATTTCTGTTCTTACATGTTCATGGAGCAGGGAAGCAATCACTTTCGCGTCCTTATTGCGAAAGCCCTCCAAAAGTCTTTCAATCACCACATTTGAAGGCTCAAGATTCACTGCATGTTCTCTTGACTGCGCCGGACCCTTTGGGATGCTCTTTAACGCTGATCGTCCCCGTTCCAATGAAGCATAAACGGCTCCCCTTGTTGTCCCGATTATATCGGCTGCTTCATCTGCTTTAAAAAGAAACACATCCGTTAATAACAGTGCTGCAAATTGTTTAGGTGTAAGATGTTTTAATAAAAACTCCATATTTTCAAGTGTTTGAAATTGAATGGAACCAGAAGGATCATGAACCATTTCCATTGGATAAACGTCTACTATCTCTGCTTTCCCTCTCCTGTGCTGATCAATCCAGATGTTTGTTGCAATCCTGAATAAATATGCTTTAATGTTCATCTCCTGAAAGACCTTGGAGAGAATAGAAAGTGACTTCAAAAGTGTTTCCTGCACAAGATCTTCTGCGTCCCACGGTGAGCCAGTCAGCCTGTAGCAATAGCTCCACAAAGCAGAACGATAAGGCTCAATCGTTTTTTTATAGCTGCTTTCTGCTTGTCTCAAATCTTCGCCAATCTCCGACATACTTTTCTTATTTTCCATAAGTTCTCCCCTATTATGACTTCCGGCATAGACATTCGCCACACCTATTCATTCTAGCGGGCAGCCATTAATTCCTGCAGCCGCCGGTCCCAATCAGTACGGTAAATTGTTTAAGAGGCTCTGCGGAGGGGAAAAATGATATACAAAGAGAGCAGAAGGAGGAAAAAGAAATGGCAAAAAGCATAGTAGGCGTTTACGAAACACCGGCCGAGACTATTTCAGCGATTGAAAATCTGAAAAATAAAGGATATCAAAAAGAAAGCATGACGGTCATTACAAATCGTTCTGACAGCAACTATCTAGAAAACCGGACAGGTGCAGAGGTGGATCGGACAAAGTATACACCAGAAGATAAATCCGTTATGGAACAGCTCATGGAATTCTTCACATCATCCCCTTATGAAGCCGGCGGTGTATTTTCTGCAGACGCAGATGTTTCTGAAATTGAACTTAATAAATATTCAGCAGATCTTAATGATGGAAAATATCTTCTGGCCGTTGAAGCCCTTCATGAAAATACTTTAAAAACTGAATCGAATATTGATTAGTTCTCTATAATCCAGCAAACCCGGGCATGCATTCCATGTTCCCGGGTTTTGATTTGTTTCAATCACTCAAAGCTTAATATACTGTTCCGCTTCCATCGATCTTAACCTTGGAATGTATATGAAAATCCAAATTCTTGTAAACTTTCACCCATTCGTCCTCCTGTTTTTGTCCTGAACCATGCCTGGCACCATATTTCAGGCCCAAACCCAATGGATCCACACCCATCCTCTGTAAATGTTTTAACAGCTCTTCAATCCGGAGATTTATGTCAAGCGAGGCTTTTCTTTGGTGCTCTAATAATTCTTTATTCGTACTTAATTTCCCGTTGGATTCTTCTACATACCCTTCTATTTTTATATAAATATTGGCGTATGGCCTTTGATTGGCAGGAGTGATGATATCTATATTGTTACTGAATCTGTTCACATTGATAAAAAAATGTTCTTTCCCTTTTCCCGTGTTGATTTGCCCTCTTTTAGATGTGTTTAACATTTCATTCAGCATTCTGGTTTCATTCCGGTCAAGCTCGCCCTTAATCCTTGTTCCCCCATACACTGCTGCAGTATCTATGGTATAGCTTTTTTCAGCTGGCCTGATGATCGGCAATGCCGGATCAATTCCCTTCTCCCTAAGCTTAGAATAAAAATCATTCAGGATTTCAGTCAGGACATATGTAGAGGTATTTGTCGTTTCATCAAAAGCAAAAACCATTGAGTTGCCGGGAAGCCTTTCCGATTTAGGGTTGACTTGAAGGACTTTTTTTGAGGAAGGCTCTGCAATCGCTATATAGGAAATCCCCTGTATATCTCTTCTGCGCACGAACCAATTCAGGACAGTTTTTGGATTCTCGCCGATGATTTTTTTATCAAAAAGCAGCACCCTGCAATGGGCGAAGTCGAATTCTTTGTCTACCTTTGCCTTCATGACCCGGATGGCCTCTGGTATAGAATCTGCATTTTGCGAGATAATCTGGCTGTTTGATTTGCCTGCAGCAACCTGCGCTGCCGGGATGGCAAGCTTCAGGGTCACGTGATAAGGGTTTTTAGGGTCCGATGATTTATCCACGCCCATCGAGACGACGAAAAATCGTTTATCAATATCCCTGAACCCGCACCCGCAGAGTACTCCTGAAACAATCAGAATAAGCGAAATAAGGATAATATGCCATCTGCTCATGTGTTTTTCCTCCTTAATGACAAAAAGAGAATGGTGAGAACTAAAAGTGCTTCAACAGGCAGCCGGAAATTCAGCCAATATCTCACTATTAAAAAAAATTCTCTCTGATTAACGGACTCCCCAAGCACCAGGGTCCCTGCACCCACTGCAGCTAAAAACATAAAAGAATAAGCACGTTGCGGCAGAAGGCGGCGCTTACCCTTTTTAGCAAATATGCCTTTAATTAATTCAAGACCAATATGCCATGTCACGATTCCAAAGAGAATGCTCAGAAGAAGAAAAACTAGAAGGAAGAAAAAACTCACCCGTTCGATGAAGCCAAATTCCATTGTTAAAGTATCCGCTGTAAATAACCATGGATAAACAAAATCGCCAATGGCTTCAAGTCCGAAGAACCCCATAGGAATAAAGAATGTGCTCATTATAATTAAAGTTCCAAGGACAGGGACAAGCCAAAAAAAACGAAGAACCTTCGCTGATTCAATATAGCGATTTGCTATAACTAAATTTATATAACCCGTAAATAAATATGTTGCAGCACAAATACTGCTGTAATTTGGCCACTGCCAGGTAAAATGAAGTCCTCTAAGCACATGGATTGGGTGAAAAAAATCACTGGTCACTGCCTTAAACATAATGAAAGCCACCATTGGAAAAGTGATTATGATGATAATTTCAGTCAAGAACAAAACTGATTTTGTCTGCCTGGCTGCCCCGTATATAACTGTAGCTATGAGAAGCCCCGTGATGACTCTTACATCCATTTCAGGCATTAAGTAAAGCTTTATAATATAGCTGAATGAAATAACTGCAAACGCTCCGCTAAGAACCCACATCATTCCTAAAAAAAGCAGATATGGTTTACTTATATATTTTGGCAGCTCCTCTGAAAAAATTTCAGGAAGGCCCTTACTTTTATAACGGGTCATTCCTTTTGTGAAAAAATAAGCAAGGAAGGATCCAACAGGTATACTGATCAGAATCGACATGATTGCTCCGTTAAAACGTTCCTGCACGAGAACCATGGGAACATTAATCACAATATTTAATGACATGGACATAATCACAAGGTAATAAAAATAGCGCGACAACTAGCGTGAATCCTCCTTTTTGCTCCCTGTTATTTTCATAATATGTTTACTGGATCCGCCGTAAATGGCAAGATAAGGCTTGCCAAAGCTCCGCAGATCAGTCAGATAACAAAGATATATGACACATCCCGCAATAAGCCCTACAAATCCAAATAAGCTTGCAAATAAAATAAGCGGGTATCTAGCTACACGAATAGCAAAGCTCATTGCATGAATGGGGATTGTGAAATTGGATATTGCCACAAAAGCCGTAATGATAATCATAATAGAACTGACAAGCTGCGCCTGCTGTGCGGCCTGTCCGAGAATCAGCCCCCCGACTGTAGTTGCTGTCGGACCGATTGCCTTTGGAAGCCGGATGCTTGATTCTACCAGCATTTCAACGACAAGCATCATAAATATCACTTCAAAAAAAGATGGATACGGCACCGCCTCCCTGCTGCCCGCAATGGTCAGTGCCAGCTGTGACCTTAATATTTCCGGATTGTATGAGGTAATCGCTACATATAAAGCAGGTAAAACAAGCGTAATAATCAGGCCTATATAACGTAAAATGATCATTAGCTGCGCAACCCAATAAGAATGAGATAAATCATCCATTGCTGAAATAAAATCAAAAAACACCGAAGGCAATACCAATCCAAACGGCGTCCCGTTCACTAGTACAATAACCTTTCCCTGTGCAAGACATAAAGCTAGCCTATCAGGGCGTTCTGTAATCATTATGGTTGGAAACAAGCGGTATCTTTTCTTTGTTAATGCATTCTGCAGCTGGCCTGCTGATTGGATCATATCCATATCAATTTCCGCCAGACTGTTTTTTAATTGATTCAGCACATCTTCCTGTACATAAGAAACATCATACATAAGAGCTACGGGGGTTTTAGAAAGGGTGCCAGCTGTATGGTGTTCAACCATTAAATCAGTGGAAGGATACCGGTTCCTGATCATAGTAATATTTGTATATATATCTTCACTTAAGCCTTTTTGGGGTCCCTGGACAGATGTTTCCACCATGGTTTCCAGAGGTTCTATGTTGACTGTTTTAACTCCACTGAGTGCATACACAGATCCAGAAATGAATATTATCGTATATCCTCTCAGCAGTTTGCTCTCTATACTTTCCTGATCTGTTATCTTTACGGAACCTGGCAAAGATAATAAATGCAGAACAAATCTGCTTTCCTCATCGCACATCATCAGCGGCTGAATAATTTCTTTCTTTATTTTTTCTTCATCGCACATGCTTTGGAGATATACCAGCACAATGCCATTTTCATAGTATTGGAATTCATGAATAATAAAGTCTTTGCTTTCATTAAATTTCCTCTTTAAGGTGCTGATAACCTTACTTGGATTTTCCATAGTCTGCTTCAACACCTCCATCCTTTATTATTTGTTTAGTATCTGGATTAATTTATCTTTTCATGCATAGAACGAAAACGAGGGGTTAACAGGACTTAGATTACCGGCAATAACACTTCTTTTGCCTATTATGTTTTTTCGTCCAAGCATAATTTGTGCTGCAGCATACTTTAGAAAGAGAGATTTTATTAAAAAAGGAGGCAAATGCATGCCATTTCAATTTCCAAATGGCGGGAGGGCACCTCAAAGAGGACAGGTAAATAGACGGCCTTTTAATGGGCGCGGCAATCATCTCCCCCGGATCCCAAGAAGCAGAGATCGAAACGCTGCAGCATCAGAGCACAGCAATTTCTCTGGGCTTGGCAATATCATGTCACATGCTGGCAAGGTGAAGAACGGGCTTCAAATGCTCAATCAAGTGCGATCTATCATCTCACTGTTTAAAAAGTAAAAGCGCAAAGCCGCCACCCCGTGAAGGATGGCGGCTTTGCACTTTTTTACATGTCGCACGCATACAGGCTAAGAAATTTACTTACCCGTGCTGTCCTGTGCCAGGGCTTGCGGTGCCTGGATAACCTCCCATGCCTCCGCTTCCATAGCCAGAGCCAGGGTATCCTCCCATGCTTCCGCCGCCCCAGTGGCCAGGGTATCCTCCCATGCTTCCGCTGCCCCAGTGGCCAGGGTATCCTCCCATGCTTCCGCTACCCCAGTGGCCAGGGTATCCTCCCATGCCTCCGCTGCCCCAGTGGCCAGGGTATCCTCCCATGCCTCCGCCGCCCCAGTGGCCGGGGTATCCTCCCATGCCTCC